>JBNLCD010000220.1:0-8542 GCA_050303635.1 Anaerolineae bacterium | reverse complement strand
CATTGACGCTTCCCAACTAGACCCTTCGGCTAATTCGCCGTCACCCAATAAGGTGAAGACGCGATAATCACGACCATCTTTTTTCGCGGCTAAGGCAACACCAACCGAAATAGATAACCCATGTCCCAGCGCACCTGTGTTTTGCTCAACACCCGGTACTTTGCGGGTTGGATGTCCGATAAAATGCGATTGGTGTTGGTTGAGTGTATCTAAGTCAGCGCGTTTATAAAAACCTTTATCCGCTAAGACTGTATACAGGGCTTCAACCGAGTGACCTTTACTTTGAATATAACGGTCACGATTGGGATCAGTGAAATTTTCGGGCGAAACATTCATGGCATGGTTATAGAGCACATTCAAAATGTCTGTACATGACAGGCTACCCGCGGTATGTCCCGCTCCACCATGTTTGATGATTTCTAGAATAGTTTTCCGATATTCAACTGATTTTATTTTCAGGGCTTGAATATCCATCATAATTTAAGACCTTCCTTAGATAATTGCGATCAACTGCTGGGCTGAATAACCCCAATAGTGAGCAAGATACATGCCCAAGTACGTTGTTCGCCTGTGGCAATGACCAATGCCGTATCTGCTGAACGGGCCGCCTCATAGAACGGGAAACGATTGAGCGTTTGCAGTTCTATGTCAGGCAAAATACCGCGATATTCAGCAAAAATGGGTGGTTCTGGTCCGCTATCAGGCACAATGGCATGCGCCGCTTCAATGGGTACAGAATCAGCTAAGACGCTCAAAACATCCGTCACTTTGACAATACCGGGGGTTAAATTGAGATAGACCCGTTCAGCATTGGGATGCGAGCCTGTTGAAAAAGGATAATTACTGTCTGCTAATAAAATTTTGGAGCCGTGTCCGGCTGAACCAAGTGCTTGCAAAATGGTGGGATGGGTTAATTTAAATTTCAACATTTTATTTTTCTTTTGTCCTCAATAAAAAATTGTCGTATCATTTGATTGTTAAGGGAGAAGGGTCTGCAACCTTCTCCCTTGTCAGTTTTAGGTTGAGTCTGTGCAGGGCTAGTTTGAATTAACCTGCACAGTCTCAACGATCCCCATGTAGTTTGGGTTGTAAGCTTAAGTTAGTTTAACGGTGCGAAAACGCCGTATTCATCTACGTTATCCGTTGTAATGAGAATACAGTCGATGGAGACTTTTTCTTCAGCCGGTAATTCGCCAGTTTGAATATAAACGTGAGCTTGGTTGACGGCGATTTCGGAGAAGTTAGCAACTGGTTGCAAGACGGTGGCGTCAATTTCGCCAGCGCGGATGGAGTCCATCACGTCCGGGCTACCATCGAAACCAACAACAATAACGTCAGTCATACCAGCGGCGTTCAAAGCGGCTTGGGCACCGAGAGCCATCGTATCGTTACCAGCAATCACACCCTTGATGTCGGGGTTAGCTTGAATGATGGTTTCCATCACGGTGAAGGCTTCCGGTTGGCTCCAGTTAGCGGTTTGTTGCGCAACTAATTCCATGTCGGGGAAGTCAGCGATAACGTCATTGTAACCTTGGGAGCGAACATGCGCGTTGGTGTCAGTTTCGCGACCAAGCAATTCAACATATTTACCTTCTTCGCCCATCAATTCGACGAAGTATTCAGCGCCTAAAACAGCACCGTGGTAGTTGTTGGAAACCAATTGAACAGCGGCGTCGCCGGTGGAGTTGATTTCGCGGTCAATTAAGAAAGTGGGAATACCCGCTTCTTTGGCACGTTGGATTGGAGCAATTGTTGCATCTGCACCTGCGTTGTCGAGAATGATGGCAACTGCGCCTTGGGAAATCGCAACATCAAAGTGTTGGTCTTGCAAGTTCGGGTCATCATCATGAACGAGAACCAATGTTTCATAACCGAGTTCTTCAGCGCGAGCTTGGGCAATGTCTGCTTCAGCTTTGAAGAAGGGGTTGTCATGGGATGGGGTGATAATCACAATTAATTCGCCATTACCCATTGGCAAGTCAGCAAGTGGATCTTCAGCTGTGTCGCCTTCATCGCTAGAACTATCTAACGGAGCGAAAACGCCATATTCTTCTACGTTGTCGGGGTTAATCAAAATACAGTCGATGGAAACTTTTTCTTCTTCTGGCAAGTTGCCATTTTGAATATAATCATCGGCTAAATCGACAGCGATTTCGGAGAAATTAGCAACTGGTTGCAAGACGGTGGCATCAATTTCGCCAGCACGGATGGAGTCCATTACGTCCGGGCTACCATCAAAACCAACAACAATAACATCACCCATATCAGCGGCATTCAAAGCGGCTTGGGCACCCAAAGCCATCGTATCGTTACCAGCAATCACACCCTTGATATCGGGGTTAGCTTGAATGATGGTTTCCATCACGGTGAAAGCTTCTGGTTGGCTCCAGTTAGCGGTTTGTTGGGCGACTAATTCCATGTCGGGGAAGTCAGCGATAACGTCATTGTAACCTTGGGAACGAACATGTGCGTTGGTGTCAGTTTCACGACCAAGCAATTCAACATATTGACCTTCTTCGCCCATCAATTCGACGAAGTATTCAGCGCCTAAAACAGCACCGTGGTAGTTGTTGGAAACCAATTGAACAGCGGCGTCGCCGGTGGAGTTGATTTCACGGTCAATTAAGAAAGTGGGAATACCCGCTTCTTTAGCGCGTTGAATTGGGGCAATTGTTGCATCCGCACCAGCGTTGTCCAAAATAATGGCGGAAGCGCCTTGGGAAATCGCAACATCAAAGTGTTGGTCTTGCAAGTTCGGGTCATCATCATGAACGAGAACCAATGTTTCATAACCAAGTTCTTCAGCACGAGCTTGCGCAATGTCTGCTTCAGCTTTGAAGAAGGGGTTATCATGAGATGGGGTAATAATCACAATCAGTTGACCTTCTTGAGCGGCAACGGGTGCCGGCGCTGATTGTGGCATACCTGTTAAAACAACTGCTGTTAGCAATAATACGGTTAAGAGTTTCATCCACTTCTGCATTTTTCAATCCTTTTATATTTTGAATGGGGATTCATCACTTACTAAAACATTCTTGTTATCGATTATCGGATAAAGACCTCCTTTATTAAGCCGCACTCCGTTTTTGTAGACGTTCCTGAGCTTGGTCAATGATGACGGCGAGAATGATGACGACGCCGGTAATGACCATTTGCCAGAAGGAACTAACCCCTTCAATAATCATGCCGTTATTTAAAACGCCAATGACAAAAGCTCCAATAATTGTGCCTAAAATCGTGCCCCGACCACCTGCCAGCGAGGTTCCACCCAATACAACTGCCGCAATAGCATTGAGTTCGAAAGTTTCACCGGTTGCCGGATGGGCAGAAACCAGCTGGGAGGTAATGATCAGGCCGACCATTGCGGCACAAAAACCAGAGATCACATAAGTTAATAAGGTCACCGTCTTGACGCGCACGCCAGATAACCGGGCGGCTCGTTCGTTGCCACCAATAGCGTAGACTTGACGACCAAATGGGGTTTTAGAAGTTAAGAACATGGCCACAATACCCATGGCAACCATGATCCAAATCGAATAGGGTAAACCAAGCAGACGTCCGGCACCGAGTTCGGTGAAACCCGTGTTACCGAGTTCTTCTTTACCAACTAAGTTGGGGAAAGTTGCGCCATTGTTGTAGAGTAAAGCCATACCACGGGCAATATAGAGCATCCCTAACGTGGCAATAAATGGGGTCACATTAAAACGGGTAATGATAATGCCATTGGCTAAACCAATACCCATCCCGGCTAGGAGGGTAAGGATCATGACCATCCATACACTAAAATAGACAACGACACCAAACATCGGTAAGACCAACCCTTGATTGATCAAACCGCCCGCGATGATACCGGCCAACCCCACAATGGAGCCAACTGATAAATCAATGCCACTTGTCAAAATTACAAAGGTCATGCCGATGCCCAGAATGGCGTTGATGGCAACTTGCTTGGTCAGAATAATGAGATTGTTGGTTTGTAAAAACGAATCAGAGTAAATCGCGAAAAATCCAAAAATGATGATTAAAGCGATAAATGCCCGTAACTGAAACAGAATATTTTGCATACGGGTCCGACTTGCACTACTCATGGGGGTACGCTGTTGCAGAGTTGCTACCCCAGCGGTTTTTTCAACAGATTGCATTATTTATGCTCCTAATTTAACTAGTTCATGACCGATTGCAGATGCTTCGACTAAAGCTTGTTCGGTGGCATCCGCGCGATTAATTTCAGCGGTAATGCGGCCCTTAGACATAACCAGAATACGGTCAGCCATCGCCATCACTTCTTTTAATTCGGTGGAGACAAACAGAACGCCGAGCCCTTGTTGAGCAAGTTCTGTCATGATGTCAAAAATTTCTTCCTTCGCACCCACATCAATGCCGCGCGTAGGTTCATCCATCAACAAAACTTTGGGGTCTGTTAACAGTGCTTTTGCAACGACAACTTTTTGTTGATTACCCCCGCTGAGGGCACTAATTAGGGTCTGCGCACTGGGGACTTTGATTGATAATTCTTTAATAAGACGATCAACATTATCTTTTTCTTTTTGGCCCGATAAGAAGAAGCTACGCATATAGCGCTTGAAACTGGCTAAAATCATATTGTGGCCAACAGATAATGTTTGAACGAGACCTTCACGTTGACGATCTTCGGGGATAAGCATGATACCGTCACGAATACGCCCCGTTACTGATTTACCGTGAATTTCGCATTCATCTAAAATGATTTTGCCTTTGGCGTAGGGATGCAGGCCCATCAAGGTTTCAAAAATTTCGGTGCGACCGGCGCCCATCAAACCGTAAATGCCTAAGATTTCACCTTTATGGAGTGAAAACGAAACATGGTCCAGTAGATAGCCTTGAGCCTTACCACCTCGTTCGAGAACCAGTTCTTCGACCCGTAAAACTTCATCGCCAATTTCATGGGCGGCGGGTGTATAAACCGCTGAAGCTTCACGCCCCACCATCTTTTCCACCATCCATTTGAGATCAATATCTTCCATAGACGCTTCAGCAATCAATTTGCCATCCCGCAAAACCGTAACATAATCACCAATTTGGAGGATTTCTTCTAATTTATGGGAAATATAGACGATTGAAACATCTTGTGATTTGAGTTCTTCAATCACGCGTACTAAAATCGCGACCTCAGAATTACTCAGCGCTGAAGTAGGTTCATCCATGATGAGAATTTGGGTATTTAGGGCCAGTGCTTTGGCAATTTCAACGATTTGTTGTTGACCAATGCGTAGGTTGGCAACCAATGTTTTGGGGTTAATCGGTTGTTCAAGGCGATCCAATAATTCTTGAGCGTATTTTTCTTGTTCACGATGGTTAATCAGCGCGCCACCCAAGGTCTTTTCATGCGCCATAAATATATTTTCGCTGACATTGAGATTAGGGAAGAGATTAAGCTCTTGGTAAATAATGCCAATCCCTAATTCTTCAGCTTCACGCGGTGATTTCGGTGATATTTCTTCACCTTTGAGAAGCAGGCGACCCGTGGTGGCCGATTCAACACCTGCCAGAATCTTCATGAGCGTTGATTTACCGGCTCCATTTTCGCCAATGAGCACATTGACTTTACCCCGATAGATGTTGAAATCCACATCATTTAAGGCAACCGTACCGGGGTAAACTTTACTGACGTTTTCTGCGCGTAGAATAATTTCTTTATCACTCATTATTCTTGCACCTCAAGACTAATGGGTACGATTTCAATATCATCCCGATTGCTTAGCATGAATGTGCCGTAGAAATTGATGGTTTTGCCTTGGATAGTTTCTAAATCAATTTGACTGATAACACCTTCTAGAAGGCGATCTTTTATGGCATCTGTAATTTGTGCAAATTCGGTTTGATTGGTGAAATCATTAAATTGGATAAACCCAACTGCATCACGCGGCGAGGTATCTCGCCCGCGAATAACAGGGCCAATCGCCATTGAGGCATCCGCTTGTCCATCATAGGGTGCAAAATCGAGGGTCATAAAGCCGATACGTGATTCGGTTTGCGTTTCCAAAACTTTGGCTTCACCAAACGTGATAAAGCTATAAGCGCCTGTTCCAGAACGATTTCCGTGATCCTCAATCGCCTTATTTTCATTCGCATCAATTTGCGAGAGAATTTCGGTGAATTCAATTGCATTTTCATGGATGGTTGAGAGATAAGGATCTTCCCAAATATCGGCAACATAATCGGCGGCTACAAAGCCACGTTTAGCCTCTTCATCTTCTTCAAGGGAACGGATTGTGGCGATTTGACAACTCACAGTCGTCATGATGATGACCATCAATATGATTCCACTTGAATAAATATTCACTGCTGATTGTTTATTCTTAAACTGTCCAAAAAAAACTCTATGCATCATGTTATCCCTAAAATCCTACGCTTTAAAAGTCTAACAGGCGTTGTGCCGTAAATTGATCTGTAATAAGAATATTTATCCAGCCTCCAGTCATTGCCCCGCGAATGGCGTCCACTTTACGTGCTCCACCCGCAATCCCAACACTTCTTTCAACTTTGGCTAATTGCTCGAGTCGCATACCCAGCACACGATCATCAAAGGTACAGGTTGGTTGACCCTCTTGGCCGAAAAAACGTAAGCAAATGTCACCAACACCACCAGCTTTGCGGAGTTGATCTAGTTCACTTTCGTGAAAAACATTGCCGCTACTTGCCAAAAGTTTAGAAGGTTCGATTGAACCGATGCCAACCAGCGCGAGTGTAATCTCATCAAACAAAGCCAAGGTTTCTTGCACAAATGGATCGGCCAACAAGACTTGTTGCGATTCTGCATTTCCGACAATGCCCGGTGCTGACAAAAAGTGTGCATCACCATTTAATAAATTAGCGAGACGCTCAGTTAAGCGGGTAGCATGAGTTTGGGCAGATGGGTTACCGACCCCGCCTAAAATCTGGACAACTTGGGTATTCATTTTACGATTGATGGAGTGCAAAGCATCCACCATATTTAAAAGGGTTGAGCTCCACGATGAAATACCGACGATTTCATTTTTCTTGAGGGTGTTTTCAAGATAAAATGCGGCGGCGGCTCCAATAGCCCGTAGAATTGCCACATCATCTTCATCATTACTGTCGGCCACAATAACTTCTTTGAGATTATATTGCGTTTGGATAGCTTCTTCTAAATCAGCATATACCCCGGCGGGCATATTTACTTTAATCTGAACAATGCGTTCGTGTTCAGCGCGTTTTAAAAGACGTGAAACTGTTGCTTGGGAAATATCAAGTTGCGCCGCAATATGTGACTGCTTGTGGCCTAATTCATAGTATAAATGGGCAATCTTTGCCATTAACCGTTGTTCTTGCAAACTCGACATTTGTTTAATCCCCGACGGGGTGCTAAAATCTTTTTGCTAGTCAAAATTCTTCTTGTTTTCGAAAATTTGAATATATATTCATACTAGAATTTATATTCAAATATAAGAATAACACAAAACTTCTAGAAGTCAAATACTTTTTTGGATTTAATTTATAAAGTGTATAAGGTAATTAACATGGCAAAAATTCTGGTGTTGGGCAGTATCAACATGGACATCGTGGCGCACACCGCGCACCATCCCCGTCCTGGTGAAACTGTTCCCGGACACGATCTAAATTATTTCCCCGGTGGCAAAGGTTCCAATCAGGCGGTAGCGGCCAGTCGTTTATATGATGATGTGCATCTTGTTGGCAAACTCGGCAAAGATGCTTTTGGTCAAACCATGCATAATTTCTTGCAAGAACAAAATCTGAATCTACAAAATCTGATGTTTTCCGAAGACAAACCAACAGGCATTGCGCTCATTATTGTTGATGCCGAATCAGAAAACACCATTGTCGTTGTATCCGGCAGTAATGCGGAAATTATCCCCGCTGAATTAGCTGATATTGCCTTAGATGCTGGCGATATTGTTGTCTCGCAATTAGAAGTTCCCCAACCTGCTATTTATGAAATGTTCAAAAAAGCTCGCGCAAGTGGTGCTTTTACGATGTTGAATGCGGCCCCAGCCATCCCTATGCAAGATGATTTACTGGATTTCATTGACTACCTCATCGTCAATGAAACGGAACTCGCCTATTTTGCCAACAGCGAGCCCGGTGATTATGACGCCATGTTGGAACAAGCCCGCAATTTAAGAACGACGCCCCAACAACATGTGGTGGTCACACTCGGCGCAGAAGGCAGTTTATGTGTTCATGAAGATGATGTGGTCCAGATGCCCAGTTTCAAAGTCAAAGCAGTTGATACAACCGGCGCAGGGGATTGTTTTGCCGGTGCTTTAGCGGCTAGTTTAGCGAGTGGGCAATCCCTGCAAGATGCTCTTCACTTTGCCAATGCCGCCGCCGCCTTAAGCGTTCAAAAAGCAGGCGCCGCCCCATCGATGCCCACTCGTGCTGAAGTTGAAGAATTTCTCAAAAAATAGTCTGCCTACTAATCTAATAGATACATCAGCATGCGATGTGCGGGTGTATCTATTCGCCTCTCAATTGTTTTGTTCCGCCATATATTGCTTAATTGCATAAGGTAAAGTCGGCA
>JBNLCD010000219.1:0-8616 GCA_050303635.1 Anaerolineae bacterium | reverse complement strand
CCGCCACGGTGTCGCCGTGAATGGGAATGGTACGCTCATCGATAACAATTTCACCCGGCAGCCAGGTCGCGGTTAGCCAGGCATCTCCCACTGGCGGGCTGTCGAACTGTCCCCAAATTTGCATATCGCGCACCACAAATAAGGTATCTACGCGTCGGAAATAAGCCGCTGGAATAATTTGATTCATATCATTCAGGGCTTGCTTGTCAGACTTAGCCGCTAATTGCGCATACAACCCTAAGGCTTGTGCTTTCGCATGCGAGAGTTCCGGCTCAATCATTGCCCAAGCTTGTTCATGCAGTTCGTCATCATGCAAGATATCCGGATTAGTTGTGATGCCAATGGTACTCAAGTTAGCATACGCATTAATGTGACGATATGTCCCCTGTAGACGTTCATTGCCCACTAAGATTAACGGTGCCTGTTGAGTTTGGAGCAAGCGCGTTACATGATTTTCGATTTTCCCTAAGAATTCACGTAAGGCTTGGTTCTGGGTATTTTGAAAATCGTTACCCCCGTGATAAATAGGTTTATTACCGCTTCCGCCACCAGAATGAAATTGTAAACCGCCTACAAATTCACCATGATCCATCCAGTCCTCAAAATTCGTCGAAACACTAGATAGCTCAACTTCACCTAATTCAAAGCGTGTCCCTTCCAATAACCGCACATTTTTCTGCGATAAGGTCAACACATAGAAATGTTGTTCACTATCCAAAACTGCCAACAGGGGCTTGATATAAAAATGAGCGTTCACATAGACTTCTGCTTTGAACGAACGTGGCAGACGATAAATATGAGTTTCATCCTCAGTCAGCAGAATAGCTAATCCGTCACTTTGATAGTGCCAAAAATCTTGTTCTTCGTGCTGAGTATAGCGTTGTATCGGCGCTAATAAGGTTTCGATCTCAGTTTGATCCAAGCCATATTGATTTAACTGCTTTTCTGCCTCACTCAATAGATTTTTCAAGCGAATGGAGTCTTGTTCCCGTTCCGGTAAAGAACGGTGCGTTGGCATATAAATCGATACACAAGTCCCATCACGCGGAGCGAGTAATTCCGCAAGTTTTTCATCATTCAGCAGATCAACATGGGGTTCAACAAGTTGAAGAGTCATGCAAGGCTCCTTTGATTTCCAATATGAATAAAATATGCAGGGTTTTGAATCACAACACAGCGCCATAAAGTTGATAATTTATGGGCGTACCCTCGTTTTAGACAACGAGCAATTTAGGGTAGTTTACGTGAATCAGTAGGTATCTTGTGGATCAAGGCAAAATACGTTGGTGAAAGCATTTCGAAGGTAATTACAGATGTCATTGAACCTCCTTATTAACTAACTTAACTCAAGACTACCACATACACATTAAAATTTTATTGGTATGCGCCTAGCATATACCAACTCATTCCTTAATATTTGGGACAAACCCACATTATACGGCATAATTAAGGGTACATTTATTAAATACCCCAATTGCAGGCTAGACACCCCCCGTCTAGCAGAGGAGTTTTTATGGAAAAGATAAACTTAACGGGTAAAACCGTTATTGTTACTGGTGGTGCGCAGGGTATTGGGCAAGCTATTGTGCGTGAATTTGCCGCAAATGGGGCCAATATTGTTGTTGCGGATATTCAAGAGGATATTGCCGAAACCACCGCTCAAACCATTGCTAATGAAACCGGTCAATCCATCATCGCGGTAAAAACCGATGTCACTGATCTGACGAGTGTACAAAACATGGTGCAAACAACGCTCGATCAATTTGGCGAGATTGATGTACTTGTTAATAATGTCGGTTGGGATCGGTTTATGTTCTTCCTCGATACCACCCCTGATTATTGGGAAAAAGTCATTCGCATCAATTATCAAGGTGTTCTGAATCTATGCTATGCGGTGCTTCCCCACATGATCTCAGCCAATGGCGGCAGTATTGTGAATATCGCATCCGATGCTGGTCGCGGCGGAAGTATGGGTGAATCGATCTATGCCGGATGCAAAGCGGCAGTAATTGGTTTTTCCAAGACCATTGCGCGTGAATATGCCCGTCATAATATTCGGGTAAATATTGTTTCCCCCGGCATCACGAACACCGCTTTTTATCAAAAAATGCAAGATGAATCAGACTTTGGAGCCAAGGTGATGACGGCCATTGAAAAATCAGTACCTTTAGGTCGTCGCCCCGGTGAACCCGAAGAAATCGCCCCCGCTGTTGTCTTTTTAGCATCCCCCGCCGCTAGCTATGTGACAGGTCAAGTCCTTAGCGTGAGTGGTGGCTTAACTATGGTTGATTAAATTAGGAAATTGAAATGGAATATTCAGATTATCAATATATTTTATTTGAACGTCGTGATCCCGGAATTTTGTGGTTAACCCTCAATCGACCGGATCGCCTGAATGCCGTGAATGACCGTATGCATGTTGAATTGGGTGAAGTGTGGAAAACCATTGATCGCGATGACAGTGTACGCGTCGTAGTGGTTACAGGTTCTGGACGGGGTTTCTCGGCTGGCGGCGATTTTGAGCTCATTGAAGATGCCCACGCAAACTACAACCGCATTGTTGAACTCGTTGATGAAACCCGCGACTTGGTCTATAACCTTATTCACTTTTCCAAGCCACTCGTGTCGGCCATCAATGGTCCGGCAGTGGGGGCAGGCATTGTGGTCGCACTGTTGGCGGATATTAGTATTGCGGGCGAAAGTGCCACGCTTGGCGATGGCCACATTCGTTTGGGGGTTGCCGCGGGTGATCATGCCGCTATACTCTGGCCGCTGTTAATTGGTATGGCCAAAGCCAAATATTATCTGATGACAGGTGATATGCTCAAAGCACCGGAAGCTGAACGCATCGGTCTTATCAGTCAATGTGTGCCCGATGATGAATTGTTGGATCGTGCAATGGAAGTTGCCGTTAAATTAGCCGAAGGGCCGCGCCATGCTCTACGTTTCACCAAGCGCGCACTCAATCAATGGTTGCTCCAAGCAGGACCCATTTTTGATCACTCAATGGCGTTGGAAATGATTGGCTTCTTCTCAGATGATGTCATGGCTGGGGTTAAAGCGTTAAGAAAGCGCGAAAAACCGGATTTCCCCTCGAATACAGATTAGTGAATTTTCAATTGTGGGGTGATTGAAATATTCACCCCACATGTTTTGCTCAATATTATTAGGTACTAGTCCAAAGTTTTTTGGCATTACCTTTTTTGTGAATATTTTTTGTATTTTCTCGTTATATCTGCAATTCAATCCCTACAAATGTTCTTGGAAGAATGCCACCGTTCGTTGCATAGCCAGTTCAAAGGATGGCGCGTCAATATTATGACCACCCCCTTCATAGCGATAAAACTCGTAGAACTTTTCGTTCTCATCTAGCACAGCGGCTAAATCAACTGAATAACCAATATTTACCACGCCGTCATTGGCCGCATGATGCAGTTGTAATGGACTGTTCAGTAGGTCAATATGCTCAGTCAATGAAACAGCTTGCCAATACGGTGTTTCTGTGGTGAGATCACCATAAGTTTCGCGCAATTCACGACCGCGGCGACGGGAGGGCGATTCAGTCGCCGGGTCAACACTAGATCGATCAAATGAGGGGTCATCAATCTGATATTTAGCAAAATCATCATAGCTATACACTGCGCCGGCCCAGATAACACCCGCTTTGATATCGGGTTCAATCAACATTGCTCGTAAAACCAAGTTCCCAGCCATACTATGCCCCCACATGCCAATACCATCGGGGTCCACAAAACTCAACAGTTGCAGGCTTTTCAATGCTGAAATGGCATCAATTGTATAACCCGGTGAAAAATAGGAGCCTTCAGGAATACCTTCTGAATTTGCGTGACCGCGCATATCAATTTTGAAGACAACAAAGCCATGCCGGGCAAGCGTGTCCACATAGGCCAGATAACGTTCCGTCGTGCGATAGCTATTCGGTGGAATATAACCGTGATTGAAAACAATGGCCTTAAATCCCTCTTCTGGAACATCCCCAAAAGGAATCGTCAACAGCCCGTAAATTTTGTTGCCATCGGACGTGTAGCTTACAATATGGCGCGCATAATTCGCGCCGTCTACTAATTTCTCCTCAAAAACAATATGGCTACCTTCGATGTCGCGTTCTAGCAGAGCATTGATCGTTAAATCATTGCCGATATTAAATTCAGGCGATGTTTCAGGGGTGGGTGTTGATGTGCCATCCTGTGCGTAAATTGGCGAAATAATGAAAAATCCGGTTAACCACAGAAGAAGACCTAAAAATAAGCCGCGCAATTTTTGGGAAAATACCATTACACAACTCCTCAAAACTAAGGCTATTGATACGTTTCCAGTACATGTTAGAGAAAGATTCTCTATAGATGCTTACGAAACCAGCCTATCACATGTTGAGCATATGCTTCTGGGTGTTTATCCTGCGCTTCACGGTGTGCGCAGTCAGGGGCGATCCAAATATCAGTGGGTTCATCTGTCATTTTTTGGAGGTCTTGAATCGTTTCTAAATCAACAAATTCATCGTTTTCAGCGTGAATGAATAACATGGGACAGTTTTTAATTTGAGGAATCCAACGCTCTGGATTGACATGATGAATCGGTGCATCACTATAAATAGCACCCATCCGTAAAGCTAGCCACATAAAGGGTTTAGCGAAAAAACGTGGAATCTTCTTAAGATTTAACCATCGGCACATGGTTTCATGAATATCACCTGTCAAACCATCTAAAACCAAACACTGTAAGAAGCTACTGGCCTCAGCCGCATGACGCACCGCCACCGTCGCGCCCATGCTGAAGCCGAGCGCACCAATTCGTTGCACATCGTAATTCTGGCGGACAAAGCTGACAGCGGCGCGTAAATCAAGAACCTCCCGAATACCCAGTGTGACATAATTTCCACCAGCTTGGCCATGTCCGCGCATATCAAACATAAGCACATTAAAATCTGCCACATGGAGCATCTTGGCTTGCTCAATATCACCGCCCATACTTCCATTTTGACCGTGACACATAATAATGGTCGGTTGCTCAACTTGCGTGGGTATCCACCAACCTTTTAAGAGAATCCCGTCGGAGCTCATGAACTCGACTTGTTCAAAATCCATACCATGTTCGGCAGGCGTGGTTGGTTCATCGGGCTTGCGCCGTTGGGTAATCTTCAAGCCAGCGTATAAAGCCAACACCAAGAAAAACAGAATGATAAGTCCCAACACCGTACTATTGATGATGAGAAAATTAATCAAGATATTGGCTGCATCAGTCATTGAGATTAACGCTCCTCAGTTGTGATATTGATAATCAAGTCACCTTCTGGCGGGTTAGGAAATCGCAACGGATCACCAGGGTTGCGGGCGGTTAAGTTTTCAACAACATTTAAGCCGCTGGCCACTTGACCAAAAATAGTATACTGCCCATCCCATTCGGCTTCATGATTTTCTAGCGCGGCAGTAGTGATAAAGAATTGACTGCTATTTTTCTCTAACTCACCTTGCGGATGTGACAAGGCCACCATCCCCGGTTGATCGAAAACAAGACCGTTGGCGTGTTCACCCGGAATAAAATAACCGGCACTTCCCCGACCAGTTTCACTTGGATCACCTGTTTGAGCATAGAAATCGGGTATCACTAAGAAAAAGGTCTCCCCATTATACCAGCCCTCATTTACCAAAAAGATGAAATTATTGACCGCTGTTGGCGCTTGGCTTTCCAATAAATCTACCTCAACCGATCCTTTTTCTGTTAAGATTATCGCCCAATAATCGACACTCTCTTGCAGAGTCATTTCAGGTGCAGATTCATATCCTCTCAGCGCGAGTAATTCCAACTGGATTGCGCCACGCAATCCAAATAAATCATCGCGATCGTTAAGCGGTTTCCCGTTAATAATCAGTGTCGGAATACCCACAATGCCTAAATCATCCGCTTGTTGTCGATATTCATCAACCAACCCTGCATATTTCCCCTCATTCAAGGCCGCATCAAATGCTTCGACATCTAAGCCGATAAATTCAGCATATTGACTGAGTGTTGCCCGAAATTCTTCGTCTGGCAAATCAAGCCACTCGTCTTGATTAATATAAAGCATCGCATGCATATCCCAAAATTGACCTTGGGCGGCGGCGGCCTCGGCGGCCTGCAAAGCTAAACCAGCTTTAGCATGACTTTGGGTATCGGGTAGATGTCGCCAGATAATTTGCACATCAGCCCCAAATTCTTGCCGCAAAATTTCAAGGCTTTGCGCATACTGCGCACACCGACTACATTCAAAATCACCATACATGACAACCGTCACCGGAGCGGCCTCATTGCCAAGGCGGTAATCTCGCGTTTCCACCGCATCCGTAATCGGATTGCGTAAACCCGATTCTTCCGCACCTGCTTGATTGACTGATAATTCGGGTGGCGGCGGTTCAGTTGATTTGACCTCATCACCTCCACAGGCTGATAAGACCATCATCAACACGCCGAGCAATATTAGTGTTGCTAGCTTTAAGATCGAGTGATTATTCATTACACATCCTCAGCCATGAGTTGTTCATAAACAGCAAGCGTCTTTTCAGCAGTTTTACGCCATGAGAATTGAGTAGCACGTCCACGACCTGTATTAGATAAATGAGCATGCAGATCAGGTTGAAGCATGACCGCCAAAATCGCCGCACTCATCGTCCGGGCATCGTCGGGATCAACTAAATAGGCGGATTCTTCGGTGATTTCAGGAATAGAGGTGGCATCACTGGCCACAACTGGTGTACCACTCGCCATTGCTTCCAAGACAGGCAAACCAAAGCCTTCATAACGACTGGGGAAGATAAACACTTTTGCTAAACGATATAATGCGGGTTTATCTTCTTCATCGACACCGCCTAACCATTGCACAAACCGCTCGATATCAAGGTCTTTGGCGTATTGCTTTAAATCAGGGAAACGAGCGGTGCCAGCTTCCTTGGGATAAAATCCAGCGAGAACCAACGGCACTTGCTCACCTAAGCTCGGTCCAGCATAAGTCCAAGCAAGCAACAGATTTTGGATATTTTTGCGGGTATTATAACTGCCTAAATAGAGGGCAAATTCATCTGGCAAATTATATTTGACTCGTACCGCTTCATCATTTTCGCGACCTTGCATCGGATGATAACGATCATCGGTCGCTAGATGTGTAACGGTGACTTGTTCGGCTGGATAATCAAATTCGCGCACAATATCAGTTTTACTTGCTTCAGATAAGGTCAAAATATGCGCCGAACCTTTGGCTGTTGCTGTCACCAAACTGGTATATAAACTTGCGCCGAATCCACCGCGATATTCTGGTAACATCAGCGGAATAATATCCAGCACGGAAGTTACGAGTTTGGCGGGTTTCGAGTTTAGCGGTGCACCCCAATAGGGCACATGCGCAATATCTGCCCCAATTTGCCGCACAACTTCTGGATAACCACGTTGTTCAAACCATACCTTACCCAAATGCCCTTTGAAACGGGTCTTCCCGTGAGCTATATTCACATTCGGAGGTAAGTCGTCAAATGTTGAAATGTGTTCAGGAACCACTAAAGTCAGAGTCAACTCAGGGGCAATCTTATGTAAGTTGATGAGTAACTCCCGCAGATACTGACCACTTCCCACATGGGGTTGATCCCAAAACCAGCCATTCAAGGCAATATGCATAAATTCACGGCTCCATCTTCGCAGGGTATTTTCAATTTTAGATTATCAAAATCACGATTAATAATACTAAACTGGCGATACTTGACAACAGGGTCATTAGCAACATAAATATTGGAGCGCAGCGTGTAGTTTTTTGAAATTTTTGTTGCGCTTCAACAATTTTATCAGCGGCGTCTGTAGGTGATATCGCTCTGACATCCGCTACCTTTTCAGCAAAAACACGATCTTCCTCATGGCCTACTCCAACTACAATTGGAGTCTGAGAGCGACATATTGCTTCGGCAATAATAGGATCATTAAATGTTGCTAATGCAGAAAAATCACCGCCACCCCTAGTTAAGACAATAACATCTGCACGAGCCCCAGAATCTGCATTTTGTATAGCATCGGCAATACGACGTGGCGCATGTTCGCCTTCTAGAGGAACATCTTCAACATAAATCTGAGCAGGCGTTACTTTTGCTTTGACTGCACTATCTGCATACTTTGCACGAAAATCTGCAACAGCTTTACTTCGCTCACTTGTAATAAGGTAAATGTTGTTAATTTCATCTGGGAGTGAGATCGGAGGTAATCCCCACAATCCCTTACTTTTAAGATAATTTTCAGCGTCACGAAAATCGGAGATCGAAGGTCTCTCTATTAGCTTAATTGATTCTACCTGAAGCTGAATTCGACATTGACGATCATAGAAATCAATGTCTCCATAAACTTCAACATCCATATTGTTTTGGATCGTGAATGGCAGTTGATTAGCTATGTCACTGGCTAACATGCAATAAATTGCCCAAGGCTTGTCTTCTAAATCGAAGTATATGTGACCTCGACTAGACTGAAACTTTCCCTTAACAGTTCCTTTTAATAAAAGATTTTTTCCAATCGCCTCTTTTAAAACGATAGCTTGTAGCTGAGTACTGATATCTCGTAATTTTGAATGTTGCATTTGATCAGACA
>JBNLCD010000218.1:0-8619 GCA_050303635.1 Anaerolineae bacterium | reverse complement strand
GACTAAGCCGCCTTCAGGAAATGGCCCCAGTAAAAATCCATTGCTTTGCGCTTTGTCCAACGATGTACCCGTGACGATCAGCACAATGTAAAAGACGACAATGCCACCTAATAGCAGACTGGGCATTGCAAAATAATGTTTAAATTGACGCAATCCCCAAAAGAGAATGAGCCCAAATAAGAGACCAGGAACCCACTTAAACAGAATATCGCTGTGTAGATAATCTGTGTATGATGCATCATCTGTCAGAATATTTAGGCCACCAATAAACAATAGCCAACCAGACCCAGCAATAAGTCCGCCAATGACAGGATACGGCAAGGAACGAATAATATTGATTAAATTAAAGCGGCCAACTAGAAAAAAGAAAAGGCCGGTAAGCAAGGTGTTGATGCCAAGTGCGGCTAAAATGGTGTAGTAAGTCGATTCAGCAGTCGGGTTGCTAACAGATGTGGCGATATTGGCGGCGATCACAGCCAAGACAACAGATGTTACGCCTTGTAACATGCCGAAACCACCTAAGATGGACGACCGTAAGGCTGTAACAATCATGACCGTTGCCCCGGAAAGAATAAATATGCCAATACCCTGCCCAATGAATATTTCTAAATCGCCAGAAAATACCAGTGAGGCATAAGCAATAATCATCAGCAACTCAACAATGCCCATTACAACACCTGCTGTAATGGTTGATATCCATTGAGAAGAATCTTTCATCATTATGATGTCCCTCGTGTTACAACTATGTCACTAAGCCAATAAACATCAAACTCTAGGGAGTTGGATTAAAACTTACGTCACTCCCTTTTAAACTAATTTTGAACAGCGTAACGGCAGAAAACGGAGTTATTGTAACCAAAATATTACATTATGAAAAACAGAAACCTAGGCATTAATTTTGAGCTGGTCTCTATAATTATCGCCCTTAATATGAATATCAACGCAGAAAGTTTAAGCTCAATATGGTTTGTGTGATATTTGTATTAAGTATATAGTTAGTTAGTGAAATACATACGACTTGGAGGGAAGTCATGCCACGCTATTGGTTCTTTGTTGGCGGCATTATGATGCTGTTTCTAGTTTTATTTGGCATTGTTGAAGCCCTTGAAATTCCCCTGTTAACCAACCCCGAAAATATTATGGATCATGCTGGCATTGAAATTGCTTTGTTAAGTGTGGCCTTGCTGACTCTCGATATTTTTATACCTGTGCCGTCCAGTTTACTTATGATTGCTAATGGTGCATTGTTTGGTGTTGTCATGGGGACAGGTCTTTCGCTGATGGGTAGTTTGGGCGCGGGATTGGTTGGCTTTGGCGTAGGGCGGCGCGGAGAAGCGTGGCTGAACCGTTTTGTGTCACAGGAAGAAATGGCGCGTGCCAATCGCCTCTTAGCCAAATGGGGACTTTTAGCGGTCATCGTCAGTCGTCCGATTCCAATTGTAGCCGAGACCGTGGCGATCATGGCGGGCGCGAGTCGGATGCGCTGGTCAACTATGTTTTGGGCGTGTTTCAGTGGCGCGTTGCCCGCATCACTTTTGTATGCGATTACCGGTGCAACGGCGATGGAATTAGACAGCTTCCTCCTAACTTTCACTTTAGTTTTGGCCATTGCCGGAATTTTCTGGTTTATGGGAACACAATTAGATTTTTCATTTAACCAAAAGGAGCTTGCCGAGGATGAACTATAATCAGTTATTGAGGAGAACCCTCTTAGGATTTCTGCTCATTTTTGTGATGATGTTGGCCGTGGCGTGTGGCGGCGATGAAGATGACGAAACTAAGGATAATGATAGCAATGTAACGGACGTCAGTGATGATAACGGAGATTCAGCCACTGATACACCTGTGCCCGCCGACGAAACTGTCAATTTAGAGGATTACCCGTTGGATGGTTCATTTGATCCACGGACCGTTGATTTTGCGGCGGTGGGCGATACCCAATCTGATCTATACGGCTGGCAGTTATTTTTGAATATCAGCGAGTTTCAAACAGGCATACCGGGTAGCCCAACCTTATGGCAAACATGGCGTCAAACGACGACCGTTTACTTAGATTGTGGCGCACAACCTGCCCCGTGGGGCACTACCGAGGCTGTACCTGAGGAAGTCATTACTGCCGCTGAGGAACAAGGCTTAGCCTCAACGGACTTTTATACCTATGTCCCCTTTGATCAGCAAATTGATGGGCGTATTTTGGAAGACGTAAACGGTGTTCCGGTGCGTTATGAAGTGCGCATGAATGAATCAACTTTTAATACGATTTTTGGAAATCAATTTTATAACCGCGATAACCAAGTTGCGTTCTTTAATAATAGTTCCGCCCAACCCTTGCAATTCAACACGGATGCGCTGGAAGTTAAAGCCACGTGGCTAATTTTTGCCGATGGCCAATCTCAAACAGATTTCTATACCACAACGGCGTATTGGTATGATGAAAATGGCGCTCTACAAGTTAAATCCGCTGGCTTAACAGGATTGCACATCACCAGTAAAGTCACGCCAAATTGGTTCTGGGTTACCTTTGAACAAAAAGACAATGAGCAAACCACCGGCATCAAAGCGGTGACGCCCATTTCACCAACGACACAAGCCGTCAATGAACAAGTTCACAACGGTTTACCCGCTGATTCTGTCTGGCGGAATTACAATTTGCGCGGCACCCAATGGGAATTTACGGATCCCGTGTTGCTCGCCAATACCCAGATCGAGACCTATGTTCAAGCATCCTCATCTTGTATCACCTGTCACTTCACCGCCAATATTGGCAATGAACAAAATGGTCGCTTGTTTTTCTTTGAGTTTGTCGATGGCAACTTGCAAGGCTACACAGGCGATCCAGCAAGCATCCAATTCCAAACAGATGATAGTTTTGTGACCTATAACAATAATTTTGGCTTTGTGGATAGCAACAACACGTTGCTTTACAAACAACTCGACTTTGTATGGTCTTTACGTGAAGCTCAGCCATCCTGTACCACTGAATCTGAATAATTTACTGCGAGAGGGAGTTTTTTAGATGTCTTATTTTGCATTTCCACGCGCCTATTTTTCAGGCAAATATGTGGTCAACACGGCTACGGCTAACAATTCAACCGCCACCTATGACAACCGCGTTTATTATGATGTCGGTGGTGTCAAACTTGATTTGATGGGCATGACTCCGGCAGAATTTCGGGAATGGTTCATGCAAATGAATCCCGATGATTATGTCAACGCCATCTGGGATTATTATGGCGACAACAGTATCTCCTATGAGAATATTGCTATCACGGGTGTTGAATTGTCAGCCAATAATCTGATTACCAATCCTGCTTCAGATGCCATCATCGGCGGACAAGTTGATTTGGCCGGAAATAAATTTGGGGATGTGCGCACGCCAGCGATTATGGTCGACACAGACCCGGTGGATGCCTTTACGTCGCAGGTTTTCAGTGATGCGTTTAGCGTCTCCCAAAATGGTAGTTCAGTGCTAGAGGGTTCGGGCAATCGTAAAGCCTATTCCTATTGGTTGAATTATTGGCGCAATCTAGCTGAAGGTGGCGACAACGGTTGTTCGGCAGTGTGGCAAGTCGCTATTCCCAAAGAAAATCTCAATCTCAATACAGCCAATTCACCATTTTTGCAGGCGCTTAACACAGCCGCACAAGCCAATCAGGGTATAGTCGTGCGCTATGCGACCTATCTATTTCAACATATTTCCTATGATCAAATTGCCCAGCGGTTTAAAGATGGGAATTATGACCCGACGTCAGCTCGCATGATTGTGGTGGGTACAATTGGGGTGTGGGGCAATGGCGAACTGGAATCAGTGCCACCCGCGCGAATTCTTAATCCCGGTGTGCAAATGCAATTGGCTTCCCAAGCGTATACCTCGACCCCGATTGCGGCTAAACCTACTTTTTTCCTCGGTTCAACGCTGGCGAGCGTCGATACAGTCAATAAAGTTATTACGCTGGATATGGTCAGCACCATTCCGGAAGTTTCCGCGTTTGATACGATGGTGCCCACCAATAATCAATACAATACTCCCGAAAAAGCTGATCTGGGAATGTTGCAATTGGTGACCCTGACACCTTATCAACAAACTGGCACACAAAGCACACCCATTAAGCAATTGGAGTTCAGTGATTACAATCGGGATGCGTATCTGGCGCGGGCGGGTTTGATCGATATTCCCTATGATCCCGCGATTGAGCCGCTGATTTTAGAGGGCACACTTGCCTTGCAAAATGGCTGGGGTAAAGCGCCGCTCTTGCTGAAAGAAAATCCCTACAATATCATCACCGATTGGCGTGGCATTTATCTTGAAGGTGAAGATAACGGTGCCATTCAAGTTCCTCTGCAAGTTTTGTATAGAGGGAATCCGGCTCCGGCAGGTCAATTATTTAATGTGAGCCAAACCGTCAATGACGATTACCCGACAGGGGACGATGTACCCCAACCTGTGTCCAAAGATGCCCTTAATCCACGTTCCCATACACGGTTGCGTCTCACCACAACGGTGAGTGAAGCGGCTGGCACCAATGTTGTGACTATACCGAGTACTATCACGACCGGCACAGGCGGAATCGCGTATCTAAATATGGCTCCGGCCACAGCGGGTTTATGCAAGGTCTGGATTCATACCCCCGACGATCCCGATATTACGGAGTTGAAATATCCTGAATATGGGTCGTTTTTGCAGGGTGAAACATGGTATTACGTGAATGTACGGGTCTTGCCGGATGATCGGTGGCTGGATGCGTATACCAACCCCGATTGGACATTCATGTATGATAATTTCTTCCAGTATTATTCGTTGATGTATCCAGCGATGAATACCCATATCGACTTTGATAACGAGCAACAAACGACGGCCAATGCAACGCTCATCAAGAATTTTGTAGCGGAGCGGAACGAAAGCAGTACGCTTTATATGCCGGTAACGCGGGAACTGTCGGCAGGTAAACGGCGATTGGTTCAGCGCTGGGCCTCGCAACACGAATAAACTCTGAACAACATGGGGGTAATCAATTCAAACGATTACCCCCTAATTATTTGGACTGATTTTCCGGAAAAAGACCATTTATAGTACGATTAAATCGGACGCAAAATTACAGTTTATGGAGACTCTTAATTATTATGAGTACACAATTTAAGCAAGATTTTCAGAAACTCGTCAAAGCAGGTGATAAAAAGCAAGCATTGCAGTTTGCAAAGGATTATTTGACGCAACATCCGCGCGAATTGGACTCATGGTGGTATATTGCCACGCACGTCAGTATTCCAAAATTTCAAGAACAATGCTGTCGGCACATCTTAAAAGTTGATCCTCAATTTTATGAAGCGCAAGCGCTCCTCGATCAGTTATCCCAACCCGAACCACCCAAAAATGAATATATCGACAATCCCTTAGGTCTGCCGCAGGATAATGCGCCCGGCTTGAAACCGTTTAAGCCTGTTTTTATCGAAGAAGAAGAAAAAACCGAAAAACCGTGGGAACAGTTAGACGCACCACCCAAACCCATGAATAAAAAACGGCTTCTTATATTTACAGTCTTAACCTTAGTTGTGCTATGGGGCGGGGCGGGCGCAATCTACTATTTCTTTTTCTATAACCCCGAACCCAGTTATGATCTGACCGAAACAACAGAAAACAGCCAATTTAGTATCAAGTACCCTGAAGAATGGTCCACGCATGCCTATGATGATGGGCGCATTTTGATCGTTAATCGACCGTTGCGCGGCATTGAAGACACCGCCATTGCTAATCCGTGGCGCACACTCGATCCGCAATATGGCGGCTTAGGTGGATTCTATGATTTTTTCCTCGATGTCTTATTTACGGATACATCTGAAGAAACCATTGTCGTGACGATGCAGGCCATTCCACAAGATGCCACTGAGCTTGTGCAAGCCCTCGTGCTGGAAGCTGACAATGAATTTGACCGGAATTTGATTACGTATGATTTTGACATTACGCCCAGTGAAAGTGAAATTAAATTAGGGTCAAATACAAGTCGTGTCATCACGTTAAATATTGTTGTCTCGGAACTGCTCAGTTTAGGTGATAAACGTTATATGCAGATCAGTTTTGTACCCGTTTTTCACAATAACCAGTACTATTTGTTTACATTTTCGGCGGCAACACGGCATGAAGAAGTCTGGCAAACCGTACTCAATGATTTTGCCGAAAATGTGCGCTTTAAAAACTAGATTCTACTTCGCGTAGTTTGGCTGAGAAAATATACCGCGTCAAAGTCAAGCGAGGCATAAATTTATTTACTGAATGAGTCAGATATACTCTGCCAAAAGTCCAAGTTGCATGGATATGGTATATTAATAGAGGTAATTTTGGGCAAGATGCCAAATTTTGTTATTATAAGAAGAAAAACTCGATATTGAACTAATCAGGCTTAGGAAAATTAAGCATGGCAACAATTTTGCATGTTACAAACCGATCTGAATGGGACAAAGCACAACGCCGGGGTAGTTATGAAGGCGATACCCTTGAAACAGAAGGGTTTATTCACATGTGCATGCCACATCAATTATTAGGCGTTGCCGAACGCTATTTCAAAGGTCAAGATGGTTTGGTTGTGCTCGTTGTCGATAGTGAGCGAGTGCGTTCACCATTACGCTATGAACCTGTTGACAATGACCATTTTCCCCATTTGCACGGTGCGCTCAATATGGACGCCGTTCTCCAAATTATTGACTTTCCAGTGAACCCTGACGGCACCTTTGAAATGCCTGATCGGTTGGTGAACGTCGAGTAACGCTAGATGCTTAACCAACGCGTGGCACTCGTCACCGGAACCAGTCGTCTAGCCGGAATTGGAGCTCATATCGCTCGCCGGTTGGCCCAAGATGGGCTGGCCATTGCCTTGACCTATTATCGTGCCTATGATGCCGAAATGCCGTGGGGCCAAGCTCCCCAAGATGTTGATTTACTGCGCACGGAATTGTCCGACTTGGGTGTTCCAGTGTGGGCCTACGAAATTGATTTTAGTCAGCCCGAATCCCCCGCTCAATTATTGGATAAACTCATCGATGAATGGGGCCGTGTTGATGTTTTAGTCAATAATGCCACCTATTCCGTTGATGTCGCCATAGATGCGCTTTCCCCTGAAATTATCGACAAACACTATGCGGTCAATATCCGCGCCATGATGTTATTGTGCGCCGAATTTGTTGCGCATTGGCAAAACCATCCTACCCAAACGCATGGACGCATCATCAATATGACGTCAGGTCAAGGGATAAGTCCCATGCCCGATAATTTGGCGTACGCCGCAACCAAAGGGGCGGTGGATGCCTTTACCACAAGTCTCAGCGCGGCCATTATGCGCCAAAATATTACCGTCAACGCGATTGACCCCGGCGGAACCAATACCGGTTGGATGTCACCCGAGTTGCTGGCGGATTTAGAAGCCATGTCACCCCGAGGACGGGTCAGTTTGCCGGAAGATACGGCGCGCTTGGTTTCATTTCTAGCGAGTGAAGAAGGGGATTGGCTCACGGGACAAATTATGCGCTCGCGGGGCGGAACATAAAAAGAGCGAATCAAACTGATTCGCCCTCATCATTATTATTTAGCTAATTTCTATGGGAACGATAGTTAACTTCCGGCTTCTTCCGTTGCCATCATATCGTCATCCATATCATCTTCTGACATGTCATCGTCACTCATATTGTCATCCGACATATCATCATCCATCGAATCGTCCATTGAATCATCGCTCATGTCGTCATCCATACTATCATCCATGCCGTCGTCCATCATGTCATCACCCATCATATCGTGTTCTTCGAGGGTCAGGTCAAGGCGCATGAGTTCGAAGGTTTCAGCAGACTCACCAGCAAACATAGCATTGAAATTGGCGTGAATTACATAAGCATTGTTGTCACGAATGGCAACTGTCGTCGGATTCTTTTCGGGGATAGCGACGGTGCGGCCTGTCACTTCAGCGGTGGCCCAATCATCGTCACTATGAACAGTCACGATCTCACTCATGGCATTGCCATCCATATCGAAAGTGGTGGCGACGGCAACCAATTCGGAATCACCATTTAAGATCATGCCATCAATGCCCAAGGGTTCACTCAGTTCAACCATGGTAACAGCCGACGGATCATCGAGTGGTACTTTATAGAGTTCAGCCGCACCAGCGACCGCAACGAGCAAGTAACCATCGGGATGATAATCAATGCCATTTAAGCCGCCATTAGCGTTGGTAAAAGCTTCATTTTCAGCAAAGATTTCGGCATTGCCATCCACGTCAACTTTATAGATAACAGGCGAGAATGTATCAGTCACATAGGCATTGCCATCTGGATCGCTGGTGACATCATTCGCAAAATGGCGACCATCGGGATAAAGTTCGCCCAATTCCACAAAATGTAATTCTTCGCCTGTTTCCAAGTCAAAAATACCGAGTTGCGCAATACCGTTTACACTGGAGTCAACAAACGCCATTGGGTCGGCATTGGCAACCAATAAACGGTGTGTGCTATGGTCAATGTGGATGCCAATTGAACTGACGAAGTTGTCGCTTTCCGCAAACGGCGTAACCGTACCATCATCCGCCACCGCGAAAACTGAACCTAAGCCCAATGAACCTACTAAAAACCGCTCGC
>JBNLCD010000217.1:0-8665 GCA_050303635.1 Anaerolineae bacterium | reverse complement strand
TCCACCAACTTCGATGATGTGGAAGTTATTGATCTAAGTATTCCGACAATATTTGAAAATTTCGACAGCTATTGGGAATCCTTTGCCGTCGGCAATTTCCCGGCACCGCAGTATCTCCTCACATTGCCTAAATCCCAGCAACATGCCCTGCGCGCGACACTCAGTAATATGGTGCCACGGGCGCAAGATGGTTCTATCGACTTGATCGCACGCGTTTGGGCGATTAAAGGCACATCTTCAAACTAAATAACCTAAAAAATGATATTCTGAGATAACGACAAAGTGAAAGCCGAAAAACTTTATGAAACCCATATTCGTTTTAATGTTACTGATCGGTGTGCTTGTCCTTGGAAATTCCGTGCAAGCGCACATAACGTCAAATCCATCTGATTCAACGACCACCACCTTTTTCCAGACCGATGATATTCCTCAAAATGTGGTGACTTACAGTTTAGATGGTGCGATATATCGTTTAGCCATCGGTCAAGAGCCCGAAAATATCAGTGTGCAATTGGATGACCTGTCCGCCGGTTTCGACATATGGCTGAATATTTCACCGGATGGTCAATGGCTGTTGCTGGAAACTGAACGCTTTGACTCCAATTGTGAGGGATGGGCATGTTTGGCCATCCTGACCGCGAATCTTGAGAATCCTGAAGTTATTTATAGTAATGATCAACCCGTGCATGTCGAAGGATTTAGCGCGGTTAATTCCACGGGGAATCTCGTTGTCTATCCCTATAATGAAGGGCCGCACGTTCTCGATTTGTTTGCCATCACGCGCACCGACGAAACTTGGAGCGAACCTGTTTTATTGACAGGCGACTCACCTTATGAATGGCATACCAATCCAGCGCTCTCAGATGATGGTAGTCGTCTTGTCTTTGATTGCAGTGCCGAAGCTTATGCTGATGTGGGACGGGCGATTTGCGAAGTGAATAGCGACGGGACAGATTTTCACGTGATCTGGACGCCGGATGACGCGCCAATCGGTTTCACTGCCGACGGCGCATTACATCATGCAGATTATGCTCCGGATGGCAGTCTTGTTTTTGAAGGGGATTGGGGTGGTGAGCAAATTTGGCATCTCTCGACGGACGCCGCCGAACCTATTTTGTTAAATGCTGAATACAGCAATGACAATTCGCCCTGTGTTTTGCCGGATGGTCGTATTGTGTCACTCTGGCTAGATCGACCTGATGCTGAGGGCTATCACGAATTAAAAATCATGAATGCCGATGGTTCGGAACCTGAAGTACTCCTCCCCGATTTGGATATCGCTGATATCGGCTTGGGGTGTGGCGGCGTTGTGTCAGTCGAAGAGGATTAGCATTCTCCCTTTTGGAGATAGTTCATGGATTAAATAAGGGTTATTAATTTCTACCCCCTCCGGCCTGCGGCCACCTCCCCCGAACACGGGTGAGGCTGGCATACGAGATGTTTTCTCTCACCCATGCTTGGGGGAGATGTCGCGTTAGCGACAGAGGGGGTCTTGTTTACTCAAAATAAAATAGTGGAAAGTCACATTTTGTCGTTAAATTTATTGCGTAGTCGCTAGCCAGTCTATTTCTAAAACTTGCGATGTGTCAGAACTGACAAATCTATGTCAGAGCTGGCACCAAACTGAGACTCATTTCTCGTTATACTTATAGATGTACTGAATGGTAACTATTTTATGTTGCAGTAATTTAGCACCTAAGGAGGTGCGTTATGGGTGATAAAAAACCTGAGAAAAAGAGCAAACCCAAGACTTCAGCTTCAACAAGCACAAAGACTGCTGGCAAGAAGCCGAAGAAGAAGTAATCTGGGCTGAAGGTGATATTTTAGAAAAAACCTCGCAAGGGAAAACTAACCTTTGCGGGGTTTTTTGTCACGCATTTGGGTTAAAATATTTTCAGGACGATCTCAGCAGGATAAAATTAGATGACCAACCAGCCCAAAATATTAATTATTGATGATGATCAGGCGATTATTCAAAATATGGTCCCTTTTCTCGAAAGAACAGGCTTTATTGTAGAAGCCGCGTTTGATGGTCAATCGGGTCTCACCAAAATTCAGCAAACCACGCCCGACTTAATTTTATTAGATGTGATCATGCCGCATATGAATGGACGTGAAGTCCTGCGTCAACTACGCCGTTCGGATAATTGGGTACCCGTTATCTTGCTGACTCAAGTTGGAGATGCGACTGAACGCGCCATTGCCTTGGAGGAAGGAGCCGATGATTACTTAAACAAACCCTTTGAGCCGCAAGAGTTGGTAGCCCGTATGCACGCGGTTCTACGGCGTTACAATCCCAATAAACCACCCTTGAACGCCGCTCAGAAATTGGCTAGTCATGACATCATTTTAGATCGGACGGCCCGCCGTGTTTTGCATCAAAATCATGAAGTCAATCTGACGCCTAAGGCAATTACGCTACTGGATTATTTAATGACTCATCCAGAGGAAATTATTTCGCGTGAACGTTTGCTGGAAGTCATCTGGGGTTGGGCTGATCCGGTCGGGATTCGCACGGTTGATACGCGCGTGGCTGAATTGCGGCGGATGCTGGGCGATACCCATCGCTATATTGAAACCGTAGCGGGTGAAGGTTATCGTTTTGTCGGAAAAGTCGAAATATTAACATGAACTGGTTGGTCGGTAGTTTTATTGGCATAGCGCTGTTTGGCGGCCAAGCTCTGCTTATCTGGTATTGGCTCCGCACCCGTTATCGAAACGAGCTTAATGACCTAGATTTAACCCATCAAGAAGATTTGCAACGTTTTGTGCGGCGATTTGACCACGAACTCAAGAATCCTATCACCGCGATTCGGTTTGCCCTCGCGAATCTCGCTGGTTCAACACTCAGCACAGAACAACAGATTACGATCCAAAGTATTGATGAACAAATGAGTCGTATCAGTGATTTGTTGACTAACTTGCGCAAACTCACTGAATTAAATCGCGTTACGCTTGAAACCATTGAAGTTGATTTACATGCTTTACTTAACGAAATTATTGATTTAATTGGCGAGAAATATCCCGACCGCATGTTAAATTTCTCACGAGAATTTACGGCAACGCAAGCGCTTTATGGTGACCGCTATCTTCTGTTATTAGTGATTTATAATCTCCTCGATAATGCGATTAAATTCTCGCCTAAAGGTAGTCCAATTAGCCTGCAAACCATCGACAATGCGAACGGAAGTCTATCGCTCATAATTCAGGATAACGGCATCGGTATTCAAGCGAGCGAAATTGAACATATATGGGAAGAACTGTATCGAAGTAATTCCGTTCAGCATATTCCCGGCAGTGGTTTAGGCTTGGCGCTTGTCAAAGCCGTTGTGGAACGCCACAGTGGAACCGTCACCATTACGAGCGATGGCGTCGAAGGTACAACTGTGGAGTTAACCCTGCCTAGCCAAGTTTCCTAAAAATTGGGAAAAACCATCTTTCCCATAAGCTATAAAAATTCCAGATCATTATCTGCCAGAATTGTTGGGCCGATTTTCGAGGAACGCATGAGCGGTTTGTGGTGTTCTGCCAATAAGCCAATCAATTTGGCACATGTTTGCGCGCCAGCGGTCAATTGATAACTCGCTTGAATGCGTTGCGCGGCTTCACGATATGTCGGTTCGTGTAAAAGCGTGTCCATTGCATCCCCTAATTGCTTTTGCGTCACGCGCCACGGCGAGAGGCGCAGTCCGGCCCCGCACGCCACAACATGTCCCGCCGAATCGGGTTGATCGGCACTCACCGGAATCACGACCAACGGTAGACCATGCAACAATGCTTCCGAAACGGTATTGTTGCCGCCGTGACTGACCATCGCGTCGATGTGTTGCATGAGTTTGAGTTGCGGCACAAATTGACGCAATAAAATATTGTCCGGTAACGGCTCAAATTGGGCTGGATCAGTGCCCCGTCCCACGGCGATAACCGCTTTCCAATTCGCCTTTTTGGCTAACTCAATCACATAACGGAAGATTTTATCCCCACGCACAATGGTGCCCATCGAGACATAAAACGTCGGGCGGTCATCTTTGGCAAGCCATTCCCACGGAAAATCATCATGGACTTCGCCGCGTTGGGCGGTGGTGACCGGACCCACATACATAACCTGCCGACCAAGATCACGGCGCGGATATTCATAATCATCCGTGGTGGCAATCAGCGTGAGATAAGGCGAGGGTGCCAATAAATTGCCCCAGCGTGATTTCAGACCATAACGCCGCCGCACCCGATTCACAAATAGATCGTGGCGAAGCATAACGCCATAGACCAGCATTCGCAAGAGTTTCCATAACCAGCGATAAGGATGGCCGGTGGGCTTCCACGTTAAACCCAACCCAAATGGTGGCGCATCTTTGGAGAGAAGCGGATTCACGATAGCGAAGAAATTTGAATAAGGGATTCCGCAGGCATCCGCCGCAATCGGGCCCGCATATTGATTGCCATCATTGGCGAGGACGTCCGGTTTAAAATCTTCAATCGCGGTGATAATACTGGCGACCAAATCGGGTAAATCACGAAAAAAATAGGATTGCGGAGCCTGTGGCGAAAATTGACTTGACCAGCGCGCGGGTTGGCGAAACGCTTCATGAATCGCTTCGACGGCTCCAGCGGGATAGGCCATTGCATAGAATTGAAAGCCCGCTCGTTCGATTTGCTCTTGATACATTTCCGCCGTGGTAAAAGCGACGGTATGGCCATTGGTGTGGAGTGCCTGGCCAATGGCGAGCATCGGATTGACGTGTCCCGAAGCCGGAACCACGCTTAATAAAATTCGTGCCATATATTCTGATTTCTGCCTGTTGTATCGGTCGATGGATGATGCGCCTCGACAATATAAACAAATGTTGTGCAGGGGTGAGGCCTGCCTCGCCTGCTTTGCTTCGGGCAGGATAACCCAGTCTATAACCAATAAACAAGGATAGAATCAAATCATTTTCGCCAAAATGCTTGACAATTAGAACAAATTATCGTATTTTACCATTAGGTTAATTAACCATAAAGTTAAATAAGGTAAAAACATGAGGAGTGATGACGATAAACTAAGCCAAATCTTCGGAGCATTGGCCAACTCAACGCGGCGTGCCATCTTAGCCCGTTTGGCAGAAGGTGAAGCCACCGTGAATGAACTCGCTGAACCGTTCAATATGAGTTTGCCAGCCATCTCGAAGCATATCAAGATTTTGGAGCGGGCCGGTTTAATTGTGCAGGGCCAAAAGGCGCAATATCGACCATGCACCATTGATGTGACGCCGCTTCAAGAAGTTTCCGAATGGACAGAGCAGTACCGCCATATTTGGGAGGCGCGCTTTGACCAGATGGATGCGTATATTCATCAACTAAACCAAAAGGAAAATGACAATGAATGATAATCATGCCAGTTCCACCGATGGGGTTCGCATAGAACGCACCTTTGACGCACCAATTGAGGTTGTTTGGCAGATGTGGACGGACCCTGAACATTTCAAAAAATGGTATGGGCCGACGGGATTTACCGTTCCCGTGTCGGAAAAAGACGTGCGAGTCGGCGGCAAGCATTTGTGTTGCATGGCCTCACCGGATGGCAGTCTGAAAATGTGGACCACCGGCGAATTTGTCGAAGTGGTGCCGCACGAACGCTTGGTTTATACCGAAAGTCCGGCGGATGAAAACGGCAATATTGTGGAAGCACCTGAAGGTTTTCCCGGTGCGACGCAAGTCACCGTTATTTTAGAGTCACTGGGTGCACACACCAAAATGACAATGACACATGAAGGATTGCCGCCCAATTCCCAAGGTGCAAACATGGGTTGGAACCAAGCCTTCGATAAGATGGTGGATTATCTGGAAACCGCACATGTTTCGAAATAATTGTCGCCCTGCTGTTAATGCAAGACAGGGCAATCACGGCCACATGATCACCCTGCAATTCTAGGTTCTCCATTGAGTGGAGAAGTTATAGTCTAGCTCATTTAGGCAAGCTTCTCCACTCAATTCCATGAATTTTCCACCCAGACCAACCCCATTTTCAATAATTGCCCGACTATTAAGTTGGATAAATCTAACTTGCATCAATTTTGTAAATAGTCATACAATAACAAATGGAGTATCCATTTGTTCTACTGAAGCCATTTTGATGATATTTGAAAATATTAGTCTATTTACAAAAGAATTGTCGTAAGCGAAAGACAGCTAAATTACCTAACAATTTCTTCACAATTTTTTAATGTAATTTCGAGAGCTTTCTCATATCCTAAATTTATCAACCGGACACATTAGGAGTAATTGGAAAATTATGCAATATCGCCCAAATAGCCTCATGTCAAGTTCTTGTATCTGCTGTGGTCATCGTGTACCAAGCCCCACCCATCTCATTCTCCATATGCGCGATAATCACACTGAAACCGAGATCAAAGAGGCTATCAAAGAACGCCAAAAAGAAGCTATCCAAAAGATAGCGTTGGTCTAGCCGCACCACACAATTGCATAAAATTTCAACATCATCACGCTGTCCGCTCATCTCTGAAGACAGCGTTTTGTTTTCCCGATAGCCTAAAATTGTCGTTTCCACACAAGGTGAAAACTAGCCAGACTGGGTATGCTGAACAACTTAGTCATCTTTCGCCTAGAGGATTAAAGAGATCATGACCGCCAATCCGTCACTTCATATTGTGGATATGCAACCCGAACACAGTGCCCATGTGCTTGAGATTTATGCTCAAGGCATTGCCGGACGTTTGGCTACCTTCGAAACCAATGTGCCGACGTGGGAACACTGGGATGACAATCATTTAGCGCAGTGTCGTTTAGTCGCTCTTTTGGATAATCATATTGTCGGCTGGGCGGCGTTATCGGGTGTATCCAGCCGCTGTGTGTATGCGGGCGTGGCCGAAGTCAGTATTTATGTGGCGACCGAAGCGCACGGTCAAGGTGTTGGTAAAGGCTTACTTCAAACGCTTGTGCGAACTTCGGAAGAAGCGGGTTTTTGGACCTTGCAATCCGGAATTTTGGATGGCAACGCGGCCAGCATTGCGCTCCACGAGAAGTGTGGCTTTCGCGTCGTTGGGTATCGTGAAAAATTAGGCCAATTAGAAGGTGTTTGGCGTGACGTCACCTTGATGGAAAGGCGCAGTCAAGTCATCGGTTGATTAAATGGCTTAATCTAGCGTAAATTGTGGCAAAGTGTTTTCGGCGAATTCACGTTTCCCTGTATACTGAAGACATAGATAGAATTTTATAATAGGCGAATGACAATGAATGATTTCCAATTTGATGGTACCAATGTAACCGCTCATTTTGATGTGCAAACCGGTTATTTGTATGTCAGCTATCGCGATGTGATTAGCGCTGAGACAACCGCATCGGTCTACGCATGGGGGGCTGAACTGGCAAAACTGGTCGGCATCACCGCCATTAAAGCGATGCTCGTCAATTTTCAAGCTGTCTCCAAATTCGATTACAATAATTTGCGAACCGCATCGAAGGCCAGCCGCACTATCAATCAAGAATTCGATTTAAGTCATTTACCCGTGGCCTTAATCGTCAAAAATATGTATCAAGAGCAAATGGTCGGCATCTCGATGAAGTTGATGGATCAAACCCAACGTATGCAGATGGTCTACACAGAGGAAGAGGCCTTGAAATTTGTGGTCAATTGGCAAAAAGCAAATTCTCCCACGTCCACCACTGATGAAGAAACGGTTGAGAAATAGTTTTTGATGATTTTACAGCGCTCGCTTGAATGGTTTCAAACACCCCGTGCGTTCAACTGGTTTATCAGTGCGCTTAGTATCATTGTGCTCAGTGGCACCATGTTGACATTAGTTTGGGGCGGCGATGGCCCGACTGATTACACGTTGAAGACGATCGAGAACGAACAGCGCATTATTATTGCGATTGACCCCAGCTTCCCGCCGTTTGCCAGTTATGGCGAACCCTATCCGGAAGGCTTAGATGCTGATTTGGGACTCGCCATTGGTGAAGCGCTGGGTGTGCCTGTCTATTTTTCGGGCCAAAGTTTTGATGGATTGTATGACGCGCTTTATTTAGGGCAGGTGGATATCATTATTTCCGCCATTCACCGGGATGCGTTTCGCACTGACTGGGTCTATTACACCGTGCCGTATGTGGACGCGGGGCAAGTTTTGGTGATGCGTGCGGATAGTGCATCACCCGTTAAGGATTTTAGCGATTTAGCCGGGCAAGTCCTCGCCGTGGAATTTGGAAGTGAAGGCGATATTGCCGCGCGGGATTATTTAGAAGATCATCCCAATGCGTTTGTGCTTGAGCAAATGCTTTCTGCTGATGAAGCTTTAACCGCTCTCGCCACCGCCGAGGTTGATATTGCGCTCGTTGATCGAATCAGTGTGGGCCATTATGTGCAAGATAATACGGCTGATTTTCTAATCTCAGCGCCCATTGTGCCCGATGAATACGTAATCGCGATTCGGCGTGAAAGTTGGCGTTTGGCTTTCCGGGTTGATGATATTGTCGCGGCGTTGCAAGCCGATGGTACTCTGCAAGCCCTCATGGAAGAATGGTTGGGTGCAGTCCCGACAGTGGAATAAATACAGCGTAACAAAAAACGGGTGAAATTCTACATTCCACCCGCCACTGTTTTTTTAACGTTGTTGATCAGATTATTGAAGACCTGCCGGATTATCATAGGGACCGAAATAGCGATATTGCA
>JBNLCD010000216.1:0-8686 GCA_050303635.1 Anaerolineae bacterium | reverse complement strand
TCAGCTTTGAAAACAAAATAGCGTTGGGTATTGCTCCATAAAATCTCAGATCCCGCTTCGGCAATGTGAGTAATTTCCCCCGAATTTATATCATAGAGCACTAAGCCTGACTCAGGCATATTAAGCAAGATTTGACCATCGACCACGGTTCGATTGGCAATAAATGATGGATTTTCTGCATTCCCAATTTGCTCAACTTGGCCGTCTTGCCAATCCAGCAAATAATCCCACATATCAACTAGAACATGGTCTTCATAAACGACTGCGGTATTGAGACGACTATAATAATCCGCGTTTGGCCAAAAGTCAGTACGGGTGCCATCGCCAGTCACCCAATAGGTGCCGCTGAGATCACGGACCAAAAATTGCTCATCATTTAGCGGCTGATATTCGCTCAAACTAAAGGTGGGGAGCTTAGTCAATTGACCACTACTCGAAACAATCAACATCTCGGTTTCTTCACCGTCAGAAGCTGGCCGCCAGACATAATCAATCACGGCAAGGTTGTGGCCAAATGCAAATGCCGGATAAGAAGTATTGAAGGGGGTGTAATCAACAATTTCATCCTTTTCCACATCGATGATAGCCAGCACACTTTCGGTTTGGAGCGCACCGTCAACTTCAATAGGCAGCCGACCGCCGACCGCTAGCAGATGGGATGCACGATCGAGCCAATGCATAAAGCTAATATAAGCAAAGTTCTGAATCGCCTGGCTGGGACGTCCCGAAATATGGTAGATATAGCCTTTTGATTCAAATACTTCCGGCCAATCTTCGCCCTGTGGAATACCCTCAAAACCTGTGTAGAAAGCTAACCATTGCCCATCATCTGACCAGCCCGGTCCATGTACGGCATTGTGTTCATAGGGAATGGTACCTGCACCCAAAATATGCGAATCGGTGCCATCCGCCCGCTCTATCACAATACCTTGATGCGCCCGTGATAAATATTGCACATAGGGTGCATCGCTCTCGGTTTGAACATCAGTCGATAAACTAATTGGCGTTGACTGCGCTTGAACTTTAAATAGATTGAGACTAATTGCAACAATGATGATTGCTAAGATAAATCGACCCAATTTCATCGGATGACTCCTCTAATTTTCCATGGCAGAAATGGTGACAATTTCTACGCGTTGTCCAACCCCAATAGCGAGTTTGTTGTTTTGCACAGGGTGAAAACTTAGAGCCCACGGATAGTAATCATCGCCTGCAATACGTTCGTGATTGGCATAAATTTGGAGAGGATTATGGAATGTACCGATGGCCACGTAATTTTCATCGGCGCTGACCGCAAAATACTTTTGATTGGGGTACAGTAAGTCAGGATTGGCATAAATTCCCAAAGATCCGCCGGTTGTCATGTTATACATCGCCAAGATATTGACCTCGGGGCTATCCGAGGCTAGATACAAAACCTGACCATCGCTGGTTGAATACAATATCTCACGCGTAGGCTCGGCCAAGTCATGTGGGTTGGTATAAGCCATCGCATCGCCAACAAGAATGGTATGTTCGATATAGATGATGCCCTGTTCATAAATGCGTACGGCTAAATCGTCCCCAATATAGAGGGAAATTTGGTCAACAATTTCGAGTGGATACGGCTGAACAGTGTCACCGTCAATGTGATATAGCCTAAACTCGTAATCTTCTGTAAGCATGGCCCATGAAAATACATAACCGCCGACAAACAACCCCTGCTCGTTCCACAATAAACCGCCCATGTGAACAGCTTCCGGCAGAAGATAGTTTTTCACTTCGGTCTGCGTAGCCACATCCCAGATCGTGAGGAGGTGATGCTTACCGGCGGGTTGTTGGCTGATAGGATTTCCCCATAAAACAGCCAATTGCGTGCCATCGGGGTTCCACGCTAAGCCAAGAATATTTTCAGACACAGTTACCATAAATTCAGTCTGCAAGGCTGTTGCTAGACTGGGAATTTGGGGCACATCCACTTGCGGCGGCACCCATGTTGCACAGTTGCCATCCAAACAATACGCGGTCAACTCACGGCTGATGTCACCATTGGTAATGCGATAGTACGGGACCGCAAAATCATCGGGCCAAATGGTATTCGATTCAATCAAGAGCCAATCATCTTCAGGAATAAATGTCTTGAATTGCATCATCGCCGCGTCTCTCATCCAAGCATAAGACGCCATTGTCGATGATTGGTCGGATTCCTCCCAATAAAAAGACTGCAAGTTGAAACTATCAGCCGGGCGATAGACAACCCGTTCGGTGTCGGTAAATTCTATATTATCCACTGTTCGCAAAACCGTTTGGGTAGTCCAATCAACTTGATAAGCCTTGCGATTGGGTACATAGCTGTCCAGCCTTGCATCATACTCATATTCGAGCTGTTCTATCCACACCGTGTCGTTGTCCGGCCAATAGATACCCAAAGGATTAGCGCGTTCCCAATTCCCAAATTCAACATAATCTTTGGTCAGATTACGTTCAAAATATAATGATGTTTCTTGGCCCGTTGCCAAATCACGTAAGACAAAGCTATCCCATGTTGCATAGATCAGGCGATCATCTTGCGGAGAAAACCACTCCACTTGTGAATCAGCCCACTCATAATCATAATCATTTCCCCAGACAGGCAGACCATTGTCGGTAAGTTGGGTTGTTTCGCCTGTTTCTGTGTCGTAAAGATGAAGTTCTTGGGTGAAATTATCAAGGTCATACCACATAAGGATATAGCGCCCACTTTGACTCCAACGAACGGCGGTGGTTGGTTCACCAATCGCCGTTGTTTCATTGGTTGTGAAGTCGTAGAGCATCAAGTCTTGCCCGGAAATATTAACCAAAACTTGATTAGCAAAGGCTTTATCTTCAATCAAATGAGAAAAATCGCCCACTGCACCAAATTGTTGGACTTCGCCGTTATACCAATGCCATAGTCTTTTATTAGCGAAGAAAATATGTTCACCATGCCGCACCGCATAGGCTAAACTGCCACCAAAACTGCCATCCTCGACGAGATAGGTGCGGGTGCCATCTTCGGCTAAAACATAGACATTCCCTTGATTGGCCACAATCAGTTCAGTGTTGTTCAGTTCTAATACATGTACATAATTGGTGGTTGCTTGTTCAATAATTGTTCCATCTGTTTGAAAAATGATGAGACTAACATCTTTGAGTGGTGCGCCACGCCATGCATATTGAAAAATAGCAAGACTATCTCCAATTTCAAGTGAGGTGGTATAGGGCGTGACTTCGATTTGTTGTTTAATCGTCTCGGCTTCCACATCCACAAGCACATAGACAGGTTGATCAATGAGTTCGCCGTCAACTTCTTGGGGTAACCAGCCACCGACAATAAGTAAGTTGGGAGCATCTGTGACCCAATGCAAATCATAAACAGATGAAAACGCATCTAGCGCATGGCTTGGTTTACCGGTCACATGATACACATAACCCTGTTTTTGGAAATAACTATCTGGACTGGTCGTAGCATAATAGCGAGCTTCTTCACTGCCATCCATAAAAAGACTGGTAAATGCCAACCATTGACCATCGGCTGACCAACCTGGCGTCAAATCTACTGAATAATCCGCCGTTATCATCCCTTCGGCCAGAATATGGGTATCAGAACCATCGGCGCGTTCAATCACAATGCCTTGATGGGCCCGCGATAAATATTGGATATAGGGTGCTTCAGCTTCAACAACAGCAGACGACAAATTCTCAGACGGATGGTTATCTGCTTGGACGGATATCACCCCACCCAGCAAAAGCGCCAGACTGAGCATAAGAATGGTAAATTTCATCAATAATTTCTCCCCAATCAAGCGAACCATTCTTAACTATATAGTTTTTTCCTTGTGAAGTGGTTAAAAGTAGTGTGATAGGCGACAAAGCATTGTGCATAAAAAAGCCTCACCTTGCAGTTTATACAAAGTGAGGCTCTTAGATAAGGTGGATCTTAAGTTCTTAACGCTACTCGGCTAAACCACCATGTTCAGCACAAGATTCTTCTTCCCAAACAGATTGGGCATCATCGCCATGGGTTTCAATGAACAGAGCCATATCCGCCGCATTGTTGTCAAGATATGCATAGAGACGTGGTTGTTCGCCATCTGCACAATCTTGACCCCAACGGATATAAAAGCCAAGTTCTTCGCTTAAATCTTGACCTTGGTCAAAATCAGCAAAGGCTGATAAATCATAACGCGCACTCCGGAAAGCACGTGCACCTGGAGGCAGATAGTATTCCCATACAATTTCGTTGTCTGCATTAACTTCAAAGAGACGACCATTGGCCCCTTCTGTGATTAATGTGTTGCCATTTGCAAACCGTTGCGCACTGGAAATAATATTAGAGTAGAAATCTTCAGTATTTTCAGCTTGATAGAACCATGTGGGTTCAGCAGGTAAGGTGGGTTCGTTGGGAACCATTCCATAAGTGCCGTCTTCTTGTAATGGGGTTTCGAATTCTACAGCCCGTGAATAGGGACGGGTGTCATCACCATTGTCATAAACAAGAATATGACCTGCACCCGGCAATCCATCAGCAATCCAGTGGGGTGTATGTTGACCAAACAATTGTTGATCATCTTTGGTGCCGACCCCATGTGCCGCCGGATTACCCCAACGATAAATTAAATCGCCCGCTTCGGTTTCTGTTTCCGCAGTCGTCAAGCTGTGGTCGGCAATCCAAACTTCGTTGAAATGCTTGGGACTCATGACAATTTGATCAAGTTCAGCATTATATTTAACTGAATTCATGTGTAACCAGTCTTGATCAACACCTTCATAAACATAATTAATGTCGATACGTCCGGGATTTTCCGCAATAACACCATAATTAGCTTGATTTTCATCAAAGTCTTGCACGAGATGATCCCAAGCACGCCATTCCCAAACAATATCGCCTGTCTCAGTATCTAATTCTATAATTTTGTCGCTGAGAATATAGCCGATTTCAGGGAGTAATTCAGGATTGCGACCAGCGGCGAGGGCTTCTTCATTGGTATACAAATCATAAGTAACCCACAAAATATTACCGTTAGGCAACACTTCATAATCATGGTGTGGATAGGCTTGGTCAGTGCCATAATCAAGTGTTTTGAGTAGATTGCCATCCCAATCGAAGTATTCAATACGGCCACTCATATACGTCCATGGACCACTTGGACCAAATGGGGGATCAGGTAAAGATACAGCCCGAATCAAACCACCATCATCTTGCAAATATGTACTATAGGCAGATGTATAATCACCTTCCCATGTCTTAACAATACGCCCATCATTGGAAAGCAAAAGTGTTGTTGATGATTGAATGATAGGGATCAAAATGTACCCATCGGTGACTTCATCAGTCAGAATGGTTACGCCATCTGGGCGTTCTTCATCAGGGCCATCATCAGGACCTTGAGCGTAAAGCGGATTGATGCTGACCAGTAGAAGTACAGGCAATATGATGCCCCAGATTTTTTTCCACATTGATTTCATTCTTTTTCTTATAATAAATATGTTGCAAATACCTTCGATTTATAAGGATAAGGATTAGAAGAGAAAAAACAATACAGAAAAAAGTTACAATTCTGTAACTCCCTAAATTAAGTTTCTTTAGAAGAATTCATTTCTATATGAATGAACATGGTTAATCCTGGTCATATGTCTTAATTGTAAAATCTCTTCTAAAAGACCTTTTCGCTCAGCCCTATTCTGTATTAAAATCCAAAAGCATAAGTTTGGACTTCTTCAGATAATCAAAAGGAATAAATTGTCCGTGGCAGATATTTTGCAAATTGCGCATGAAGGTTTAAATAACGCTTACATCATTTTTTCATTCTTCCTAGGAATCTATGCCGGATATCTAGGTGGTGCAAGTAAACCTTTAAGTGGTAATTTCTGGGGAGCCATGTGGATGAATACGTTTTTAGCGGGATCAGTTTTTACGGTAACGCTTTTGCTTTTGCTTTTTGGTTATGAAGCCCAGCGCATTGTCTATTATCTTTATGCGTTATACTTTGTAATTAGTTTACCGGGGTTGTTTTCTATTTTGCAGGGGAATGATAATCGCCGCGCCGCCTTTTACTTCGGTGTGGTTGCCCTGTTCAATAGTGCCGCCGCCTATCGCGCTGGCGAATATTTAGTCAAACCTTGGCAATAAATCAACCTAGCCTAATATTAATCAAGTGAGGAATGGTGTAGCGTGGATAAAACGCGAGTCCTTGTTGTAGATGATGAATTGGATACCCTGAATTTGTTGAAGATGCTCCTCGAAATTTCGGGATTTGAGCCAATTTCCACGTTAAATTCAGTTGAAGCTATTGCACTGGCGGAACTTGAAAAGCCAGATGTTATATTGCTGGATATTATGATGCCTAAATTAGACGGGTTTGCCCTGTGTAAAATGATGCGTCAACATCCTGAATTAAAAACACGTCCGATCATCTTTGTAACTGCGTATGATGCGCTAGATTTAGAAGAACGGAAAGTCGATGCCGGGGCAGATGCAGTTGTGAACAAACCCATCAATATGGACAAGCTAACAGCCACCATTGCAGACGTCCACGCCACCCGTCAAGCGGCAAAGGCCAATCCGCAAAAAGCCATTGAAAAAGCACCACCTGCCGCCGTTGAACCCAAGGCTGAAGTCAAACCACCGGCAGTTATTGAAGAAAAGCATAAGGAAATCATTCCGGCTGAAACCGATAAGCCTAAAGCGATTCAACCTGCCGCTGAAGTACCATCCATGCCATCACCACCTAAACCGCCGACGCCTGCCAGTGAAGCTAAACATGCACCAGCTACCCCTCAGGCACCGACGAAGACTGAGGTTTCGGATGAAGCTCCAAAATCTCCCAAGCCACCGACGACTTCATCTGAGAAATAAATTGCGAATATGAATAAAAATGAGGCCTAGTAAACTCTAGACCTCATTTTTTTATAAGAATCCATCGAAAAACTTAGGTTCCTGCTTGAATTCTCTAGCCGCTATGCTAGAATGGCACGGGTTTCATGATGGAAACCTAAAATCACACATTCGGACAAGACTGTGTTGCTGGAGAAGTCTAGTTGAGGATCTTGGTTGAAGAATGTGATTGCCTAAACACAATATAAAGGATAATTGAATAATGGCAAACAAAGTACCGATGAAATCACTTCTGGAAACAGGCGTGCATTTTGGGCATCAAGCCCGCAAATGGAATCCCAAGATGGCTCCGTATATCTTTACCAAGCGCAATGGGATTCACATCATTGATTTACGTCAAACCATTGAAATGATTGACGATGCTTACGATTTGGTTCGCGATACCGTTGCGCGTGGCGGTTCCATTCTCTATGTAGGAACCAAGCGTCAAGCCCAAGATACTATCGCTAAAGAAGCTGATCGCGCTGGGATGCCCTATGTAAACCAACGCTGGCTCGGTGGTACCTTGACCAACTGGAAGACCATTAAGCAAAGCTTGGATACCTTGAAGCGTCTTGAAAAAGAACGTGCTGAAGGTGTTCACGAAAAATTGACCAAGAAGGAACGTTTGATCATCGAACGTAAGATTGCCCGTCTCGAACTCCGTATGGGTGGTCTCCGTAACATGAAGCGTACCCCTGAATTGGTTTTCATTATTGATGTTCGTCGCGAATACACCGCTATTCAAGAAGCGAATGTCCTCGGTATTCCAATCATTGGCGTAGTTGATACTAACGCTGATCCTGATGAAGTTGATTACCTCATCCCCGGCAACGATGATGCCATTCGTGCTATCAAGTTGTTGACCGAAACCATCACCGCCGCTGTCCTTGAAGGTAAGGCTATGCGTAAGGCTTACTCTGACGACGTGGACTCCACCGAAGTCAGCTTCGACGAATACTTGGCCGGCACTGATGAAGACGAAGACGATGAAGCCTATCTCGGTGAAGCAACCCTCGCTAAATTGCGTAAGGGTGGTCTCGACTTCGAAGACGATGAGGACTACGACGAAGACGACATCGAAGATGAAGATGATGAGGACGAAGACGAAGATTAGTTTTCGTTAACAGGTTCACCAAACCCAAATTTTGATGAAACACGTAGGGAGTCTATTGTAGACTCCCTCGCCTTGCGCAGAAAGAACATACTTGTGGGCAAGGCTAAATCAACCCAGACAATCCATTCAATATTCAAACATACAATAGATTACTAGCCTAATAGGAGTGAAATTTCGTGGAAATCACGGCGAAAATGGTCAAAGAACTTCGTGACATGACGGGTGTTGGCCCGCTAGATTGTAAGAAGGCCCTGCAAGAAAATGATGGCAATATGGATAAAGCTGTTGAATTCCTTCGCCAAAAAGGTCTTGCTACCGCTGGTAAAAAAGCAGGTCGCGCCGCTAACGAAGGTATCATTGAAATCTATCAACACCACAATGGTCGCTTGGGCGTTATCGTTGAAGTCAACTGTGAAACTGACTTTGTAGCCGCCACCGATGGTTTCAAGGATTTTGCCCGCGAAGTAAGCTTACAAATTGCGAACATGGCACCCCGCTATGTTACCCGTGACCAAGTTCCGCAAGCTGAAGTGGAAGCTGAACGCGAATTGCAACGCAAGCGTGCATTGGAAGAAGGCAAGCCCGAACACATCATCGATAAGATGATTGATGGTCGGATGGACAAATTCTTCGAAGAAATCGTCTTGATGGAACAAGCCTATATCAAGGACGATAAGAAATCCATCGAAGACTTA
>JBNLCD010000215.1:0-8721 GCA_050303635.1 Anaerolineae bacterium | reverse complement strand
AATTTGAGGGCATTGTCGACGAGATTCAGCAGGGTCCGTTCAATTTTCTCGCCGTCGATATTAACGAGTGGCGTATCCAAGCTAACCTTGTTAAGCAGTTTAACTTCAAGTTCTTCACCGATGGGTGCCAATTCATCAATGACTTGCTTGGCGATATGATGCAGATTCAGTGGCTCTTGGTCGAGGTCCATGGTGCCGCTTTCCATCTTAGCGACATCCAGCAAGGAATTCACCATATTAAGCATTTTACGGACGGCCCGCCGTGAGGTATCGGTGGTTTTAATCACTGCCCCACCCAATTTACTGGGTTCACCATCTTCCGATTGACTAGTATCGCGATTGGCCATTGTTTCCAGCATCTTCAAGCTCATATTGATGGCCGTTAATGGACCGCGTAAATCGTGCACAATCATGTGGGAAAGGTCTTCACGGGCTTGCGCCAATTCGCGCTCTTCGGTCATATCCATAAAGACCATGAGCCAACCGACCATGCCTTCCGCGCTTTCCACCGGAATATCAAAACGCTTCACAAAGTGATGGCGATTGCCTACGAGTAAATCATAATCAACATCTTCACCCTTCGGTTGCCACATTTGATTACCGAGGGCATTGATGCGATCGGTCAGAACGTCTTTTTCAAAACCCAATTTTTCCGCAACATTTAGCGGACCGATATTAACTAATTGCTGTAAGGTGCGATTCATAATTTGCGGCGGTTCAAGTTGTAACACAGAGCGCACCGGCGGATTGGCTAGGCGGATATGGCCTTGCGGTCCCACCAACAAAATTGCTTCACGCATACTGTTCAAAATCGCTTGCAAACGGTCACGCGTGGTTTCAATATTTTGGAAGAGACGCACATTTTCAATCGCAATGCGTGCCTGTGTCCCAACTTGCATCACGAAGAACATATCTTCAGGACCAAAGGCGTTGGGTACGGGACTTTCGAGCAGAATAGCCCCAATCACGCGAATATCATGCAAAATTGGAATGGCAAGCTGACAGCGCATCTCCGTTTCGGTAGTATTTTTCTCAAGTTGAGTATCTTGGACCAAAACCATTTCGCCCGTGAGGAAAACCTCTTGGACCAAACTATTGAGTATAGTTTCGGCTTCGCCTGTCGAGTCATAACCGATTTGGGACATACAATAGGGCACTTCTTCTTGTGTCAGAAACAGTGCGCCACTTTCGGCACTCGTACCTTCGGCGGCTCGTTGCAGAACCGTGTGGTACATTTCGTTTAAACGCATGGTGCCTAAGAATAGAGCCTGACTTAAGCGCTGGAGCAAGGACAATTGGTCAATCCGGCGGCTGAGGTCAGTTTCTTTGGTGGTATAGAGTTGCGCATTTTGAATAGCCAGCGCAGATTGACTGGCAAAAGTGCGCAGAACTTCAATATCTTGTTCAGTTTGCAATTGGGGTTCATCGTAATAAACGACGAGCACGCCCAAGGGATCATCAATATTTTGAAGCAGGACCTCGACCCAAGCAGTTTTGCCTTCATTCGCGAGGGTGATCCAAATATCATTCACGCGCTGATCTTGGCGCGCATCATGCACAATGAGCAAATCTTCAGTGCGCTTTTGCGATAAAAGCGGCAATGAGGGCATCATCGTAAAGCCATCACTCATGGAAATAGCCCGGGCAAGATTGATGTTTTGGCGTTTTATATCTGTCCAAATAAACAAAGCCGCCCCATCACCGCTCATAATTTTCTTGGCGGCGGCGACAATTTTATCAAGGACTTTGTTCATCTCAAGCGTACTACTGAGTTCTGTCCCAACCTCATTCAAGTCACGCAGTTGTTGAACACGGGTGCGTGAGAGGTCATACATGAGCGCGTTATCAATGGCCACCCCAACTTGACGGGCAATCACCGACAAACGGCGACGATCGTCATTGCCAAATTTACGGTCAGCGGTATCACTGTGGACAACCATCACACCTTTGGTTTGTTCAGATGCATCGAAGGGCACCCCTAACCATGATTTAACCCGTTGTTCGGGCACGGCAAAACCTAAGTTGCTGGCGTTGGGAGCTTCACCTTCATGGACAAGCACCGGTTGTTGTTGCTCAACAATATAACGCAATAATTCGTTCGCGCTTCCGTCAGGCACCCGACTGGCCCGACCTTGCCGCACATTCATCAAATATTGAATTTGCTGACTGGCTTGATCTTGAACGATGATGCTGAAATTATCAACTTCAAGTAAATTGGCGACTTGCAAATAAACGGTTTGCAGAAGTGTTTCGAGGTCAAGACTGGTACGTATACTATTGCTGAGGCGTGTTAAGCGTGTGAGTTCGCGAACTTGTTGTTCACTACGATTTAAGTTGCGGTTATATGAAAAAATGACAATGAGCAGAAAAACTTCAACAAGGATCACTTCGCTAAAGGCGGTACTGGAAAGATTATTATAACTATAGATTGCGGCAATGCCGATGAGGTACGGTATAAAAACAACACCCGCAATTGATGCCATATGCTTGCCAATTATTTCACGCCAAACCACCGTATTGGGTTTTAAGTTTGTTACAAGGCGTAGAAGCAAGAAATAAGTGACTAATGTGGTGAAGCAAAAGCTCAGCAAGACAATGGCTGTTTCTTGTTCCCATGTTTGAATCGGAACCTCGCCATCTAGCAGGGCATAAACGCCCATACCCGCAAAGAGTGACACCACAACTTGACTCGCCATTTGCAATGATTCGCGGAGTCTATCGCGCCACGCTTGTTCTTCTAGAAAAATCTGGTGGAGAAAGGCCCCGATAATACTACTCAGGCCGATAACGAGCAGGGTGTCACCCCAGGCTGAATTGCCCAGCGTTAAATAGGCAACAATGCCAAATGAACTTGCCGCATGGACTTTATAATTCGTAAAAATCAATCCTAAGTTGATCACAAGGGCGGTTGTCACCCCGATGGCACTCCACCAAACGATATTTTCGGAAATATCGTTCAGGCGCAATGGTGCAAACACAAAAATTAAACTTGCGGCTAGGACAAGTAACCATCGTGCCAATTTACGTGCGGGACTGATTGTCTGTGGCATCACATTCTTCGCTTTTTTGCAAATTTGAACTCAACTTAATTGTAACCACTTATGCCCCAAACTAACAACACTAGACTGGAAGGAAGGCACTTTTGAGAACAAGTCTTATGGCAAGACATCCCATTAGATAAGCATTCACGGAATAGGTCATGATCATTTCTTAATACTTTACGAAAATTCAAAAATGTCGTTTTGCGATAATGTTTGCCTAATCAAATCTTCATTTAACGTCGGGTAATCGGAGTTGTTTTTCAAAACACTTCCTGCTAAATTGAATGGGGTATCGTGCATATTTGCACAAATAAATACAGTAGATCACCATTTCGTACCCACCAAAAATTTGGCCAATCTGAGCAAGGGCCTAAAACACCCTTGTTAAGGGCTTGTTGAATGAGTGGTGTTGACGTGAAGTTCCCGATTATTTTATAACAAGATGGCTTCAGCCTCTTGTTCTTCATAAATCATGAGATCTACTGAAATTGCTTTGTTTAAAAGCTATCCTATTAATAGTGAAAACGAACACCATCCATAACTAGCTGAAGTAAGTTGTCAAAAGATACCTATGATGGTGATTGATATTTTCGGCATATTGTTTAAGGGAGTAAGAATGCGCCTATTGATTAATCCCCGCTTTTGGTTAGTCATGATGTTGCTGATTTTTGGTGTGGTCGCGTGCGATTTACAAGAAGCACCAGAGCAAGATACGGCTGATATTGCGCCGTCAATTACCCTTAAACCACCCTTTTTATCACAAACACCTGCTTTTACGGCAACACCCACGTTTACCCCAACGCCGGAGGTGACCGAAACACTCACCCCCAGCCCAACGGTAACGTATACCACCACCGAATTACCGACCATGACTTTAACCCCCACCGCCGCGCTTCACGGTTCGGTGCTCTCTGCGCAAAATGTGAATATTCGCGAAGAAGCAGACACTGATTCAGGGGTGATTGTCACCATTCAACCCAACCGTGAAATTGATATTATCGGGGCGGAAGAAAACGATCTGGGGCAAATTTGGTACTATATTGGCTTTATTGGCGATGATGATTTTTATCATCGGGGCTATATTACCTCCCGTTTGGTAGATGATGGCGGTCAAGCCATTCCTACTTTGGCGGCAACCTTTACACCATTACCACCGGGTTTTGATCCCGAGGAAACCATTATTCCCTTTGAAAGTGCGACCCCAGCAGAAGGCGAACCCACATCCGTTGCGGCAGAAGCTACCCCTTCGCGTGATTTGAGTGATCGCAATATTTTGGCTTATTGTGTGAAAGATGGTGTTAGACCCGTTTCGCCCACCACTGATGAAACCGTCAGCATTTACTGGCGCTGGTGGGTTGTAGCCAGTCGACCGGAATTGATGGACGATCATCTCGATAATGCTTATTATGAAGTTTATCTTGATGGGCAACTCTTAAGTAATTGGGCAGATTATCAAACCGAGATGATTCAAGATTCGTCAAACAGCAATCGCTGGACCGTATTCTGGTATGTGCCCGTGGGTAAACTTGCGGCAGGCGAACACAACGTGGAATTTAAAGTGACTTGGCGTGAACAGATTTCGGATGGTTTGCAATTATTTGGCCCGAATACTGCTCAAACTGAAGATACCGGGACCTGCACATTTACGGTGACAGAAGCCCAATAAAATTTGGAAACTTAAAAGAGCGGGTGCGTTTTTGTTGACAGACGCACCCGGTTTGATTTAAAAATATTGGTGCGCTGTTCATAGTAACCGGCCAGAAATATCTAGAAAAAGATTTATTACCTTTTTTGTAAAAAAGGTAAAACCAAAAACTTTTAAATGGGTTTGGGATAAGGCCCCTTCTAAAAGTTTTGGTCAAGCTTTTACAAAAGCTTAGAAAGCTTTTTTCTAAAAAAATTGGTGTTTTACACATGTTTGGTGGTACTCAAAACTATTTTTTTAAGGGAGAACTTATGCTAGTTGGGTCTCGTCTGCGTATCGTATTTAGTTTATTGATTTTGGCGATTGGCTTAGGCGCGTGTACTTTTAATCAAGGCGATAATGAGGACCCACCTGAAATTCCACCCTCCATTACCGTAGAAGCCACGGCGACCCTGCCATTTACCGATACACCGACGCCCAGCGACACGCCGGTTGTGACAGACACATTACCACCGCAACCCACTGAGACCGCCACCAGCACAGCAACGCCGACGATTGCCCCGACCGCAACTGAAGCGCTCAATGGAGCCATTTCCTCTGCGCAAATTGTGAATGTGCGGACACTCCCGAACACAACATCCGACATTGTTGTCACTCTGCAACCAGATGCTGAAATTGTCATTCTGGGGGCAGATCGTAACCAACTTCAACAAGTCTGGTATCTGGTGCAATATGAAGATGAAGACGGCGAAATCTATGAAGGGTATATTTCAGCGGTACTGGTCGATGATCGGGGTCAGGTTGTGCCCACCATTGTACCGACTTCCACCCCGACACCTGAAGGTTTTGACCCGAATGCCACCATTGCACCGTTTTTGAGTGCCACACCGGATGAAGACGAAGGTTTCACACCAGAAGCAATTCTCACACCATCCCGTGATCTAAGTCAAAACAATATTTTGGCGTATTGCCTCCAAGATGGGATTCGGCCACCCACGCCCACCGATGATGAAACGATTAGTATTTATTGGCGCTGGTGGGTTATTCCCACACGACCCGAACTGATGCAAGATCATCTCGATAACGTCGAATATGAAGTTCTACTCGATGGCAAATTGCTGACCGAGTGGGAAAATTTCAGTACCGAAATGTTTCAAGATCCCACCAATAGCAATCGCTGGACGGTTATGTGGTATGTGCCCGTGGGTAAACTGGATGCGGGCGAACACACGGTAGACTTTAAAGTAACGTGGCGCGCCGAAATAACCGACGGCATCGATCCATTTGGACCGGGCACCAATACACCCGAAGATACTGGCAACTGCACATTCACGGTTGTTGCCGATAATTAGATTAAGAGTCAAAAATAACTGAGTATTAAGGTGAGACAACGTGCCGCACCTTATATTTGGCAAAATCCAAGATAACATTTGCGGATTTGCCCAACTATGCGCTATAAAATGAGTGGGTAACCACTGATTAAAAAGGAACCAGAATGGCTAAAAAAGATGTAGCAAGTTTAATTGCCGATCTTAAAAATAAGAAACCCAAAAAACGTATTCAAGCCTGTCAGGAACTCGCTAAATTAGGTGACCCACAAGCCATTCCTAGTCTAGCGTCAACTTATAAAAAAGATCCTGATGACAAAGTAAAAGCCGCCGCCGAAAAAGCATTAACTAAATTTAAGGCTATGCAACCGGATGGCGCAAAGGTCGCTAAGCCTGTTTCACCGGGTATTAAGCGCCTGCGGATTTTATTAGGGATTAGTTTTGTTATTCTATTGATCGCGAATATTGCGTTTATGGTGCTCGGTGGTTCTGGCGATGACGACGAAGAAATTGTCGATACCACCTTACGGGATCGAACTGAATTGGTTGATCGGATTGAAACATCATTGACGGATGCCCAAGAAGGGGCCCTCGCTATTCAAGAGGAAACCGAGAATTTGGATTGTGAGCGGAGCATTAAGCGGCCATCTAAGGTCAAACTCTCCGCGATGGAAAAACATGTTTTTCCAGATTTAGCCGCCGTGGTTGATTCTGATCAATACGGGACTGTATTTGAATTTCTCGGTGATGCGTATACCGTGTGGAAAAATAATTGTGATAATGGCAGTCTAAATGATATTGGCACGAAGATTACCGTGAGTGACATGGCAAACTTAGTACTCGACAATATCCCCGGTCTTTTGACGGAAATCCAAACAGCTCGCACTGAACCAGCCGCAACCCGTGATCCAGAGATGTTTGGGGTACCGCCCACCGCCGCGCCAACGCCGACATTTACGCCCGCACCAACGCCGACTCAGACGCCAATTGCGGGTATTGAGTATCCAACGCATATTGCGGCTTTGGATAGCTTGGTGAACAAGCTTGACCCGGCCATTACCGAATTCCAAGGACGCTGGCAAGACGCAATTGATGGTGAAGATTTCATCGACTGTCGGATTTCATCGTACGGTATTGACCCGCTCGAAGCTTATGTATTGCCACCGGAGCAAGCAGGCGATGAAAATCTAGACGAAGCGGTCCGCCTGATTAATGAAGCATTGGCGCTAACGCAAAGTAATTTGCCAGAATTTGCCGCCCAATGTGTGCTCGATGGCGGGTTGCTCTCTGTCGTGGATACACGTTTACCGGAACTCAATACTGCCGCTGAAAATATCGCTGAAGCGAAGATCCGCTTGGACAGTATGCGTAATCGGTAAAAACAATCTCAATATATGATAGATTTGGAAAGGGCATCTAGTTCATTAGGTGCCCTTTTGTGTGTGTGATTGTTGAGAAACTGCTTTGGAGGGACGACACATGTGTCGTCCGTTTTATAATCTCATAACACGATTCTCAAATTAATAATTCTGACCTATTATGATATATTCTGCTTGCTAAATATTTTTACTCATGTTAAGATGCTATTTATTCTATTCGATATAGCTCACACAAGGAGGATTCTGGATGTCTTTGCCTCAACAACATAAGCTCACTATCAAAACAGGAACCTCTGTGCGCCGTGTGACTATAGCGTAAATTCCCCTTTTTTCGAATTTGCTATTTCTCTAACTAGCGGTCCATCAGTCGGTGGTCCTGTTGTCGTCTTGTTTCAATTGATAACGGATAAGCTGGTTGTTCGAGGAGAAATCTGTGAATTCTCGTCTCATCAAATTTTTGTCTTACTATAAACCCTACCTAGGCACGCTCTATGCGGACATTGTTTTCGCATTTATTATCGCACTCACAACACTTCTTCTGCCACTCTGTGCAGGCCATATCACCCGCAATATTTTGGCGGAAAATTCAACGGAAGCCACTCAACAAATTTACCTGATGGCGGCTCTAATGCTGGGTTTACTCATTGTGCAGACCATTGCCAACGCTTATGTGGCTTATCAAGGTCATATGATGGGCACACGGATGGAATGTGATATGCGCGATGAACTATTCGACCATTATCAGAACCTCCCGTTCAGTTTTTATGATCAACAAAAAACGGGACAGTTGATGACGCGCCTCACCAATGATCTGAATGCCATCTCCGAGCTCGCCCATCATGGACCGGAGGATATTCTCATCTCTATTGTAAAATTTGTGGGTGTGTTCGCGATTTTGCTGACGATTAATGTCAAACTCACCTTGATACTGTTTGTGGTATTACCTGTGATGTCATTCCATGCCTTTTATTTCAACAAGAAAATGCGGGTGATGTATCGCAAGAGTCGCGATCGGATTGGCGACATCAATATGCAGATTGAAGATACGCTAAACGGTATCCGCGTGGTGAAGTCATTTACGAATGAGCATATTGAAAAACTGAAATTTCGTTCAGCGAATGACCGTTTTCTAGATAGTCGGCGCAATGCCTTTCGAGCAGAAACCGTCTTTTTCGAAGGCTTGATGGCGTGGATTGAACTCCTCACCATTATGGTCATTATTTTCGGCGGTTTAGCGATTGTGAGCGCCTCACTGGATTTAGCTGAGCTCATCATGTATTTGCTTTGCTTGGGGGTCATGGTTGAACCCGTCCGGCGGGCGGTTAATT
>JBNLCD010000214.1:0-8751 GCA_050303635.1 Anaerolineae bacterium | reverse complement strand
ATTAGTCATGCGTAACGCAATTTCCCAAGATGGACTTTGCTCACGAATCCAAACATTAATCGTTCGTTCACGACCAAGTTGAGCAGTGGTATTGAGTTTGAATATTAATGCGCCCATCTGATGTTTTTTGAGTTGACGCAATAAATCGTTTATCAAGATTTCGTCAAATTTTCCGTTGGGGGCAATAAATAGCGCATTCGGCCGGAAAAAGGCACTTTGGATCAGATCGATACCTGTTTTGAGGCTATTGGCAAAATCATCTGATTCGAGAAGGGCAAGGCGCGTGTAGATTTGTTGTTCGCTATAGGCCCGCGTCAAGTTGGTTAAGCCAGCAATATCCTCAGATTTGTCCGGTGGATAAATCCCGACCACATGCAAAGCGCCACGCGGATAAATAATGGAGTGCAGAAAACGATAGTGCCCCAGCAAATCATCGGTAGAAGCAACGGGCACGAGGATATTAGGTTTCCACGCCCGTTCTTGGGAGGTGGGCATGGCCGTAACCCGTTTAGCGGCCCATTCGGCAAAGGTTACAAATAAACCACTGCGGACGTCGCTCCATGGCGCAGTAAGATGCTGACGGGAGAGGTAAATATAGAGGCCAGCAATGATGCTGAGAGCAACTAAGCTAAAAATCGGGTTAATCAAAAACATCACAAATAAACAGCCGATAAAACCAATAAATGGAACCAAGCGCGGCACACTAAAAAGGGGCCGGAAACTGACCAAGCCCAAGGTTTGCTCCAACAACACAACACCATTGAGGACGGCATAAGCAATCAAGAAAAACATGGTCATCAGTGGTGCAATAGCATTTAAACCACCACCGACTAAACCAAATAGAATGCTCAGCAAGGCGATGATACCTGTGACAAACATAGCAGGACGCGGTTCGTCGGCATCGTTGGTACGAGCTAAGGTTTTGCCGAAGGGTACCACATCATGCTCAGCAATAGCTTGCAAGACACGCGGCGCGCCGACGAGTGAGGTCAGGGCAGAGGAAAAAGTAGCGGCCAAAATACCTGCTAAAATTAATTCACCAATGAGGGCTTTATCGACAATAAGCGTGAAATTCTCGCGTAGCTCAGTCGGCGTTGCAACACTAGCAAACCAATAGGCCAAACTAAGATAAATCACGGCACTCAACGCAATGGCGGCCATTGTACCACGTGGAATACTGTGGCGCGGGTTTTCGAGTGCGCCTGACATATTGACTCCGGCGAGGACCCCCGTCACCGCCGGAAAGAAGACCGCAAAGATTTGCCAGAAATTGCCATCTTCAAAATCTCCCCACAGTTGCGGAGATTCAGTTAATCCTGGGTGGCCGTTAATTCCTAAACTACCGCCAGCGACTGATATGAGCGAGGCAAAAATGATGAAGAGAATAAACATTTGCGCCCGTGCGGCGAAATTGGCACTCACATAAGCAATCAAAAACGCGCCTGTAAAAGCCACTATAATGACAACAATTTCAGGATGATCTGGAAAAATGCGGAGCCAGCCTTCAGTAAAGGCAAAAATATAAAAGGCGACTGAAATCGCTTGGGCTAAATAAAGAGGGACACTGACACTGCCCCCGACTTCGAGTCCCAATGATTGCGCAATAATTGAAAAAGCCCCGCCCGCCCGCACCCGAATATTGGTAGCGACAGTGGAAATCGAAAGCCCCGTGGTGAAAGTGATGACATTGGATAATAAAATAATGAGCAATGCGCCAATTAATCCGGCATTCCCCACAACCCAGCCTTCACGTAAATACATGACGGCACCCAAGATGGTCAAGGTGGTCGGGGTGAAAACACCCGCGAACGTGCCGAATTTACGACTAGTTTCAGGAAGTTCAGCAATCACAATAGGTTGAGTGAGGCGTTTGGTATCCAACGTGTCATCCTTTTTTGGGAGAAGGGGATATCATTCGATTTGATTATAACTTGAACTTGGGTGGAACCAAACGTACTCCCCAAATATTGCTTACTCTGAGCTGGCTAAGCGCAAGAATAGGCTTCGTGTTATAATTCCGTTTGTAGATAATTGAGTATCAGGATGAGATGAGAATTACTATGAGTAATTTAACTATAAATGGTGAAGCCGTCGCCGATTTTCTGGTGGGCTTACTCAATACCCCCAGCCCCACAGGTTATTATGTTGAAGCCATTGATTATGTACAAAAAGCATTTGCTGATCTAAAAATCCCTGATTTGCAACTTGAAATAACCCCCAAAGGTGCATTGTTGGCTTACTGGCCGGGTGATTCGAATACAGCGCCACGCGGCATGACTGCGCATGTCGATACGTTAGGCTTGATGGTCAAAGATATTAAGGGCAGTGGTCGCCTTAAATTGACCAAACTTGGCGGTTATATGTGGCAAGCCGTGGAATTTGAAGGTGTGACGATTCGCACCCATGATGATCGTCGTTATCGGGGCACAGTTTTGCCGAGCAATCCCAGTGTCCATGTGAATTATGATATTCGGGATGCGAAACGAACTGACGATAATATGGAAGTGCGGCTTGACGTGAAAGCTAGCTCGGCCGATGAAGTTAAAGAGCTCGGCATTGGGGTCGGCGATTTTGTGTTCTTGGACCCCCGCGTCGAAGTCACTGAAACAGGCTTTATTCGTTCCCGTCATTTAGATGACAAAGCCGGCGTGGCCACAATTTATGGTGCATTGTTAGCTTTACGGGACGCCGGTTTAAAACCTGCGCAAGATATCAGCATTTTGATTGCCAATTATGAAGAAGTCGGCCATGGCGGAGCGAGTGGGTTGCCAGATAATTTAGCCGAATTGTTGACCGTGGATATGGGCGCGATGGGCGATGGTCAAACCACGGACGAATTTTCAGCAAGTATTTGTGTGAAAGATTCAAGCGGACCATATCATTTCATGATGAATAACAAATTGCGCCGTTTGGGTGATGAATTTGAAATTCCATATAAAGTTGATATTTATCCGTACTATGGTTCAGATGGTTCCGCTTATTGGCGAGCAGGTGGTTCAGCGCGCGTGGGTTTAGTTGGACCGGGCGTTGATGCTTCCCATGCTTATGAACGTACCCATCAAGAAAGCCTCGATCATACCTCCCATTTAATCGCACGCTATTTGCTTGATAGCGCTGAAGCCTAGAGGTTGTATTCGACAATGCCAAATCAAGATGTGCAAATTGCGGCGAAGGATGGTTATCCACTCGCCGCAACTGTTTATACCCCAGACGAAAATTCTAGCGGAACAGTGATTACTATCAACTCGGCAGTCGCGGTGCATCGACGTTTCTATCGCCATTTAGCCAGCTATCTCCAAGGAAAAGGGTATACCGTGGTCACCTATGATTATCGGGGGATTGGTGATTCTAGGCCGGATAGTTTACGTGGATTTGAAACCAAGGTTGAAGATTGGGCGTTACTGGATATGGCCGCCGTGTTAGATTGGGTGATAGAGAATCATGATCCCCAGAAACTTGTCCATCTAGGTCATAGTTATGGTGGGCAAACAGCAGGTCTATTGCCAAATCACGATAAAATAGCGGCGATGGTGACTTTTTCTTCGCAGAGTGGTTATTGGAAACTGCAAGGTGGTTCACAGAAATATATTGTGCCGCTTCATCTGAATATCACCTTTCCCGTGCTATCCGCAATTTATGGATATATGCCATGGAGCAAAATTGGTTCCGCGGAAGACTTGCCCAAGGGAGTCGCTTTAGGATGGGCGCGGTGGTGCCGTCATCCTGAATATTTGCGCGGTGACAAGAGTTTGCCCCTGGAACGCTATCAAGATTTTGACGCTCCGGTGTTGGCCTTTAGTTTTGATGATGATAATTGGGGAACGGCGCGGTCAGTCGATGATATGATGCGAGCTTATCCCAATGTTGAGCGGCGGCATGTGAAGCCAGATGATATTAATATGAAAACCATCGGACATTTTGGCGCATTCCGCCCGCAAGCTGAAATGTTGTGGGATGAAATTTTGACGTGGGTTGAAACGCAGACACAATAAACGAGTCAACTGGATAGTTTCAAAAAATAGCAAGGTCGCCCAAAATGAGCGACCTTGTTTGCATTTAGCTACTACTTAGCTGACCTAACGTAATTTTGCTTTGGCGGTTTACACGATGCCAATTTCAACATGCAAGGTAATCAGGTTGCGCTTAACATCAGTTTCCATGGCATGCACTTTTTTAAGATAGTGTTTTTGGCCGCGTTGATGATCGACAACGCGCAACAGCGTTTGCCACGCAACCTCATTCGGCTGAGCCGTGACTTCGGCGACCGTTTGACGATTCATCACGCCGATTACACGCATCTTAAAAAGATGGGGAGTGGGTGTGGGACGACGTAAGATGAAGCGATTCCGCAAGTCTCGGAAAAACAGACCTAGTCCGATTAAAATGCGGAGCCGGAGCGGACGTTGCTCAACATAGAGCATCCGAAATTGATTATTCAAATAGGCTTGCACGCGATCAGGTCCAGAGGGAACCATATTATCGGGAAGTTCAGCGGGTTGGAAATAACGCACTTCGAGACTTTCGGAACTGGTTGTGGGTTCACCGCCGACGGGTTTAGCACTAAAAACAAAAACGTAGTGGTTGCCGCGATCGATCTCATAAACGCCGATAATATCTTTGAAGGCAACTTCAATGCCCGTTTCTTCAAGGACTTCACGACTCGCCCCTTCTTGGAGCGTCTCGCCTGCATCTAAGCCACCACCGGGAATTGTCCACAGGCGAAAATCTTCGCGTAAGAGCATAAGAATTCCGCCATCTTCGTTTTCGACAATTGTTTGTGTACCAATTCTGACATGTTCTGACATATGATTTCCCTGTTCGGTGCGTTATTGATTGAATCGTGTCCCTTGCCGCTCTGGGTTGGCTATGCTAATCTTCGATGCATTCCGCGTCAATGATTGTCTAGAAAATTTTTGCAAAAACTAATGTGCAAGGAAACAAGGTGAATTATGCTAAAGACTCATAATTGTGGCGAACTCCGCGCCGAACATGCAGGCCAGACCGTTAAATTGGCGGGTTGGGTGCATCGGCAACGCGACCAAGGTGGCCTCATTTTTATTGATTTGCGTGACCGTTGGGGCATTACCCAAATGGTGATTAACGAAGAAACAGATCCTGAGATTCACGAATTAGGCCAAACCCTGCGGGGTGAGTGGGTCATCCAAATTGAAGGCGAAGTGATTCAACGTCCGGATGGGATGGCTAATAAAGATCTCGCGACAGGTGAAATTGAAATCTCTGTCAAAGATGTGAAGGTCTTAAATCAAGCCAAAACGCCACCGTTTTATATTAATAAAGAAGAACCCAATTTGGATGAAGCGTTGCGCATGAAGTATCGCTATTTGGATTTACGGCGCGCTAAGATGCAACGCAATATTATTTTGCGCCACGAAGTTGCCCTGTATATTCGCAAGTTCTTGGCTGAACGTGGTTTTGTTGAAATTGAAACGCCGATTTTGTTCAAGACCACGCCTGAAGGTGCCCGTGATTATTTGGTACCCAGCCGCGTGCATCCGGGTAAGTTCTATGCGTTGCCGCAAAGCCCGCAACAACTCAAGCAATTGTTGATGGTAGCTGGTTATGAACGTTATTTCCAAATTACGCGTTGCTTCCGTGATGAAGATCAACGCGGTGACCGTCAACCAGAATTTACCCAACTCGACCTCGAAATGAGTTTTGTGGAACGTGAAGATATTTTGCAACTCATCGAAGGGTTGATGACGGGTATTGTCAAAGATTTAACCGATTTGGAAATGATGTACGCACCGTTCCAACGCATTAGTTATCAAGATGCGATGGATTTCTATGGCACTGATCGCCCCGATTTGCGCTACGACTTGCGCTCCATTGATATTACCGAATTGGCTGGTAAGAGTGGGTTCTCTGTCTTTGTTGACAATGCAAAATCTGGCAAATTTGTCAAAGCCATGCGCGTGCCCGGTTTCGGGGATTGGAGCAACGGCCAAATCAAGAAGTTGCATAAGACATTGGAAGACATGGCGCGTGAAGTGGGTGCTAAGGGTTTGGCGTATATGGTCTTGCCGGATGATGAAGAAGGTGAAGTCCGTGGCCCGATTGGTAAATTCTTCCCGAATGATCTCAAACTGGAACTCTTTGATGCCTTAGAAGCTGAAGGTGGCGATCTCTTATTGTTCATCTCGGATGAATACAAGATTGTTTGTGAAGTTACCGATGTATTGCGCTCTTATTTGGCGCGTGAACTTGATTTACTCGACCCGAATAAGATTGCGTTTGGTTGGGTAATTGACTTCCCACTCTTTGAATGGAATGAAGACGAAGAACGCTGGGACCCGTCTCACCACCTCTTCACTTCACCATTTGCGGAAGATATTCCGATGTTGGACACCGATCCGGGCAAGGTGCGTGGTCAACAATATGACCTCGTCTGCAACGGTTATGAAGTCGCGGGTGGTTCCATCCGTATTCATCAACGGGATATCCAAGAAAAGATTATGTCTTTGATTGGCTTGGCAGAAGATGAAGCTCAACAAAAATTCGGTCATATGCTGACGGCGTTTGAATATGGAACTCCGCCACATGGAGGTATTGCGCCCGGTTTAGATCGCTTGGTCATGATTTTGGCAGGCGAACCCAATATCCGTGAAGTGATTGCCTTCCCCAAGACCCAACAAGCCGCTGATATTATGGCTGGCGCACCATCCTTCCCCTATGATGATGCCCAACTTGAGGAATTGCATATTCGCTCGGTAATGCCAGTTGAGACTGAAGAATCTGACGAATAGTTTGATCGGTATTTAACCGTGAACGCAGAAGAGCTAACTCCTGATTTGGGGTTGGCTCTTTTTTAATTGGATAAATAATGATTATTTTGTCAAAAAAACGAGGGCCTAATAGGTTTGTCAGACAAATAAAGCGGTATTATTGCCCTGAAACGCGCTAGGCTGAAGCCATACCGCTACTAAGAAACAAGCATGCTAAAGCAAACTTCGATTCGCGTGACTAATATTCCGTGTCAATTACGGGATAGAGCACTAATGAGACTTGATAAAATAATTAGGGTATTGAAATGCAGGCGAGGCACGCCTCGTCCCTACGCCAATTTATACGTTTAGAGAAATTTTTTATAGAAATAAATACACAGATTCGTATCTATTGAAAGATATGTTGGGTATCAAATTTTTGGTACGGGGTGAGAATTTTGCTGGAGAAATTATTAGTTTATAAAACTTGTAGATTGTTTACAGCGTGTCTCCAGAATTTCTCCAGAATTATTTCGCATAATGAAATTGTTCATATAAAAACTCTCTTATGAGATAGCTATGGAGGCTATAGAGAAATGAATTCTCGTGTACGTTTTCTTTCCAGTATTTTAGTTATTACCTTGGCCATCATGTTGGCCGCACCATCTTTCGCACATGCGCAAGTTCGTTTCGAAAGTTCAGCCCAAACAGGACAAGATGACGGTGACTGTGTGACCGAAATTATGTCAGCAGTTATGGAAGCAACCGGCATTGAAGATGAAGAAGAACTCATTGCCTATGTTGAAGAACTTGATGATGAAGCAATTGAAGCACTGTTAGAAGAAGCTGGTGTCGCTGAACTCGCTGAAACATGTGATCTTGGTATGGATGAAGAAGAAATCAGCTGTGAAGAGTTGGTTTATGATGTGTTGGCGGTTGTCACTGAAATCGAAGACGAAGATGAGTTAGATGCTTATCTTGAAGAACTCGACGAAGAAGAACTTGACGCTCTTTACGAAGAAGCCGCAACCATTATTGTCCAAGCCGCTTTGATGGAAGTTACCGAGATCGAAGATGTTGACGAACTCGAAGCTTATCTGGCTGAACTTGACGACGAAGAACTCGAAGCCCTGTACGAAGAATCTGGTTTGGCTGAACTCGAAGAAGCTTGTGCTGATGAACCAGATCTCGAAGATTTGCCAGAAGAATGCCAAATTGCGGCCTTCGAAGCACTCGTCGAAGTCACTGAAATCGAAGATGAAGAAGAATTGATGACTTATCTGGAAGATCTCGACGAAGAAGAATTAGATAGTTTGTTGGACGAAAGCGGCGTTTATGACATCATTGAAAGCTGTGATGTTGAAGAAGAAGCCGATGCAAGTGACAGCTAACCTCTGGATTATTTTCCAATAGCTGTAACAAAATAAGAGCGGGCGGCATTACGGTGTCGCCCATTTTTGACATAAGGTCATCTTGGCATTTTAGCCGGAATGCTCGAAAATATAACTTATCAACTCAAATCCCAAGTAAGGCGCAGTAATTATGTTGAACCAAACCCAAAACACAGTATTGATTGTTGATGATGATCGCGAAATCATTCGATTGGTGCGGTCTTATCTGGAAACCGCCAATTTTGTGGTGTGGGAGGCCAATGATGGTGAAACAGCGCTCCATATTTTGCGCAGTGAACGCCCCGATTTGCTCATTCTAGATTTGATGTTGCCCCAGATTGATGGTTTAGACATTGCCCGTTATATTCGCGCGAACAATGATTTGCGTAAAACACCTATTATTATGTTGACGGCACGCATCACGGACACAGACAAAATTTTGGGGTTGGAATTGGGGGCGGATGACTATATTACGAAGCCTTTTAATCCACAAGAAGTCGTGGCACGGGTACGAGCCGTTTTGCGACGGGCGAATCCAGATTGGGGCATCAGTTCGACATTAAAATTTGCGGGGATTGTGTTGGATGAAGAACGTCGGACGGTGACGGTGCAGGATGAGTTAGTGAGTTTGACGCCTA
>JBNLCD010000213.1:0-8789 GCA_050303635.1 Anaerolineae bacterium | reverse complement strand
GGGAGTAGTTTTCAATCCCGCTCGTGAAACCTAGCTCACGAATCATTTCCAGATCATAACGGGTCCGTTGTTCAAGGCGTTGCGCTTCCACCAATTTGTTTTGCTTTTGCAGATAAGCAACTTGATGCTCCATCTCCATCGCAATATCATGAATTGCTTTTTCGATCTTTTCTTGTTCAGTCACGAAGTGTTTAGCCGGATAGAGCGAGATTTCTTTTTTATCTGATGTCACCTCGCCGGTCAGCGGGTCAAAGTTTGAAATGCGCTCAATTTCATCGCCGAACATTTCAAAGCGGACGGCGATTTGCTCATAAGGTGGCCAGACTTCAAGGGTATCGCCGCGTACCCGGAAGGTACCGCGCTTCAATTCGAAATCATTTCGTGCATAGTAAATGCCAACCAGATGCCGCAAAATTACATCGCGGCGCAGAACTTGACCGACCTTTAAATCGAGTGTCACCTTGTTCCATGAAACCGGATTCCCAATCCCATAAATACAGGAAACCGAAGCTACGATGAGCACATCACGGCGTTGCAACAAGGCCACAGTGGCCGCGAGACGCAGACGATCAATATCTTCGTTAATATCCGAATCTTTTTCGATATACAAATCTTGGCGGGGGATATAAGCTTCCGGCTGATAGTAATCATAATAGCTGACAAAATATTCAACCGCATTGTTCGGGAAGAATCGTTTGAACTCTGAATAAAGCTGAGCGGCTAAGGTTTTGTTATGGGCCATCACCAGCGTCGGGCGATTAACTTCAGCAATTGTATGCGCCAATGTGAACGTCTTCCCCGTTCCGGTGGCACCTAACAAAATTTGATGCTTTAAACCGCTATTTAGGCCATCGACCAATTCGCGAATTGCGGTGGGTTGGTCGCCAGTAGGTTGATAATCTGAAACCAGTTCAAAATCAGCCATTGAGCATCCTTATTTTCCATCGAACAAGAGTTCTATATTGTACTCCAAAACGCCCCATTTTTCGAGCCTGTTTTTGCGGATGCCCTAATTTAAGAATTACCTCTATTCATCGCATTTGGTTCAGGATTTTTGTCCTAATCGGATATGATTTTCATCACTTATGCGGGATATTTATTTTCTATAAAGTGAATCTTATAGACGCACATCTTTTTTGGGAAAGGCGATGGTGTCATGTCAAACTATGCAATTCCGCATAATCAAACTCAAAAGAAAATAACCTATCTCGATGATGGCATTCTCGATTTAATATTGGGCGTGTGGTTCTTGGGCGTAGCACTGAGTTTTGCCGAAGATATCGCCTTTTTGCCGGGGATTATGCCCGCTTTCTTTGTACCGCTCATTCAAAGTTTTCGCGCCAGATTGAAGGCCAATCGAGATATCCCCTTGGCTCAATTCGATTTGGAAGATCACGGTCGTAAACTCTATATGGCGCTGGGTATTGGGTTAGTGGTCATGCTCGTCTTTTTAGCCACGATCTTCGCAATGGCCAACGATGATTTCAAAGATTTCATGGGTGATTTAGGTTTAGCACCGGTCATTATGCTGGTTGTCGGCTGGATCGCGGTGATGGGCATGTTATTAGACCTCAATCGTTGGTATGGCTATGCTGTTTTGTTGGTTGCGTTCGCAATTGTCGGCGAATTACTCAGTCTAACTCCGGCCTCTATATCATTGATCTTTGGCGGTGCGATTATAGGCGCAGGCATCGTTGTTTTACGCAACTATCTGAATACCTATCCTGCTCAATAATTTCACCCCATAGCTATACAATAAAAAACCGTCAGCTTCGGCATATAATTTGAGGCTGACGGTTTCTAGTGTTCTAGGAATTGAGACTACAAATCTTCTCCATCTTCAGTCTCAAGATTCATAATGATCTCATTGACAGTGCCACTGATCATGTCATTGGGCGAGTCAAGCAAGGGTTCCAGATAAGGAATAGTTGTTTCGTCTGCCAATTCACTGAGCGCCTGCAAAATACTCAAAACTAAAGCATCTTCTTCTTCATCTAAATGGCTGATTAGGCTATCAAGGGCCGTTAAATCACCCACCCAGCCAATCGCGTTGGCGGCATGAATACGCACATCTAAATCTGCGTCATTATCGAGCAAATCAAGTAGAACCGTTAAGGCAGTACTCCCGCCAATCCAGCCCAAAGCTTGCACAACACTACTCCGCACATCAGCATTTTCATGATGCACAATCTCAATCAGATTAGGCACGGCCTGATATCCAAATTGCCCTAAGACTTGCGCCAAGCTGTAGCGAATTTCCTCATTATCAGTCTCGACTAACGCAGATACTAATGTCGGCGTGACTTCTGCGCCTAATTCTTGCAAACTGCTCGCCGCAGATTGGCAAACAATGGGGTCATCATCGTCCAAGGCATCAATCAAATGCTCAACGGCACTGACATCCCCCAATTTTTGCAATGTTCGATAGAGTTCAGCCCGAACTTTGGCCTCAGGATCTTCGAGGTGATTAAGCAAAATATTCACGGCCCGTTTATCACCTATCCGACCCAAGGCTTGCACCGCAAATCGTCGAATATCTTCATCCATATCATCAAGTAAGACAATTAAATCCGTGACCACGTCCGTTGCTTGCAATTTACCTAATGCTTCAATCGCGGTGATGGCCACGGCCCAATCTTCATCATGAATCGCATTTTGCAAAGCGGGAATAGATGATTGATCACCAATTCGTCCTAAGGCCCATGCGGCTATCGCCCGGCCATCATCATTGTTATTACTGACATCCAGCGCTTGAGTAAAGGTAGCCAGAGTACGTTTATCCGCAAATTGGGCCAATGCTTGGACAATTGCACTTTGGAGATTCCCTGTCCATTCGCTGTAAGATTTAAGCAGATATGGCACGCTCTCAGGATTTTCCAGACGCGCGAGAGCTTCAGCCGCTAAAGGCACGACCTCAACATTGTCCGATTGCAAAGCAGTCAATAATATCTGCTGGGCTTCCGGTTCGATATAGCGCGTAAACGCCTGCACAGCTTTAACTTGCTCGCCCGCAAAACCATCCAAAAATCGTTTGGCCAAATTATCAAAAATAAAATAGCGATAGACGTGAGAATGGATAAACCGCGCCACCCCTTCCCGGATAGGAATCAGTAACCCCAACTTTATTAAAGAATCGGTCACAACACGCGTTTGACGCCCTAAACTTTGTTGAATATGGTTTTCCCACAATTCAAAATATTCACGTCGTTTACTCCCCGTCAATAAATCCCACAATACAGATTCAACGGATTCAAGTAATTCTTCGGTGCTTAGCGTTGCTAAGGCATCCGTCGTCTCGACCCGTTCCTCAATATAGGCATCAATCAGCGCATCTTGCGTTTCATAGACTGATTCGCCGTCGAGTTCTAAGTTCGCGGGTTCGGCTAATTTGCGATACAACGTCAAATAGAAGGGGCGTTGGATAACTTCTTTGAGTGTTGGTTGCACTTGGACATATTCCCAATGCGAACCCTCGCCTAAACTCGTTTGGTGGGTTGATTCGGCTAACGGTTGAATTTCAAGCTGAGTGGGTACTGTGTCAAATTCCCGACGGAGCGCTTGATAATCACTAGGCACGCCACTCAGCACGACTGGCGTGCCCGCTGGCATCACCTTCAAAAAGTCGCGCCAAACTTCAACGCGTAAATCGAGCGGCATTTCGGTTGTTTCATCAACTAAATCCGCACGCATTTCATTGAGACCATCCACAAAAAGCACAGCCTCATCTAGACCGGCGATACCTTGAAACAAGCTATCTTCCCCATTCCACGGATAAAGTTGAATATATTGCGGAATGAGAGCCGCTGGATCGCTCAAGCGCTTCAAAATAGCCTGATAAGCTAACCCCATCAGTAAAATTGATTTACCGCTGGCCGCCGGTCCGGTCACCATGGCTTGCTGATTATGCTTGGACCATAAATCATCAAATGAACCGCTGGTGACACCATCACTCAAACTAAAAGGATAGGCTTGCGCAGTGCCTAATTCAGTAAAATCATCGTCCCAAATTTGTAGATTGAAGACCGAGCGCACCAACAAAATTTCAAGTAATTTACGCCGGGGTTCCAAAATATCAAAATAGGGATCATTTTCAGCCGGATCAGCCGAAGTCGGCTCAATAGGTTCCGCAGTACTCAGTTGATTTTTGAGCCGTGTCACACTCTGGTCCCAATCGACATAGGCCGTCAGAGGTTGAAGATAACTTAGGGCAGAGGGTACCGCGATTTGCGCCGCTTGCCAGACAAAAACAGGCTTTTCAGCCAACCGCGCCAAGCGACTAAAATGTTGCATCCGACTGGTAACTTCCGTGCAATTGGGCGTCAAACAAACAACGATTCTATCCGCGCGCTTGACCGCCATTTCATTAACCATACTGACATCAATAGCGGGTTGAGTTGCGCGCCGATCATACCAAACTTGATGTTCACCACCGCTTAACGATTGCGCAAGTTTTTCCGCAATAACTTGACCATCTTGGGGATCATGTAAGATTGCAATTTTCATCTAGCGGCCCCCATCAAAACGCAATTTGTCACCAACCTGCACTTTATTGAGCAGGCCGGGATCTCCTTCAATAAAATATTGCGCCGCTTTCTTGGGAGCGTAATAGGGCCGCCACGGTTTCGCCAGCTTCACTGTAATGACTTCCATATCGCGTGAAACCCAAATCACGCTAATCGGAAAGAACACAAAAAACATATGAATTGTGGTGTCCATTTTGCTAGGGCGTTTGTAGGCAAAAATCAGGCCCTCATCGGCTGGCAGATTGCGCCGTAACATCAACCCTTTAAATTTGCACCACAAGCTGGCGCACCATTGACCTTTCGGCAATAAAACTTCGCCGCGTGTCTCATTAAAGACCACGTGCTGTTTCATCATCAATATCCTTCATTATGGTGGAATAAAATTAGTTTATAAGATGCTTTTTATTGTATCGGAAACATGCCAAGATGGATAATTTAAGCTTTCGTAACAACTTAACCAAATCTTTATGACAAAGGGTTACCGCGTGCCGTAACCCCAGATTTCTTATTCATCAACCCACTCAGCAAAATATTCATCCAAATCGGCGCTTAAGCCAATTTCGAGGCTAATTTGCAAATCGGCAGGGGTAGCAATTTCATAACGAAATGCACTAAAGTAGCTATGGAGTGCCATGAGAAAATTCTCCTGCCCAAAATCTGATGCTAAGCGTGAAAAGAAAAGCGGACCTTTGTTATATACAATCGTCCAGTAACTATCACCGGTATAACTGCGCGGCGCTAAACCTATCGGCATATCCTCACCATCGCGCCATGTCCGCTCATAACCCGCAAACGTGTTTATTTGAGATTCAATGCCATACACATGGCCATAATATAAACCCAGTGAATATTGAGCGAGGGCTTCATCTAGCCATGGATAACGTGTTTGATCGTTGCCGACCAATCCATACCACCATTGATGGGCCACTTCATGAACAGTGACAACTTCAAGATAACCATCAACCGCATTCCAGGCTTGATTGGTAATCACAATTAGGCCGGGATATTCAATACCACCCGCTGTGGTGTGTGTTTCAACAATATCCAACTCAGTATAAGGATATTCCCCGAAAATAGTGGAATAGAGTTCCACGGCATTCATTGCATATTGCAGAGACTGACGGGCCGCAGTTTCACCTCCACTCAGATAATGCACATCGATGCCTATTCCGTTTTGATTACCCGACAGCGTACGATAATCCGGCGATCCCATAATGGCAAAATCGCGCACTAAGCCCGCCAGATAACGTGTTGTACGCGTTTGATTGGCGTTGAGATAACTGTGTATATTTGTCCCGGAGGTGATCAGTGTCCAATTCGCAGGGGCAGTAATATTTAAATCAAAGAAACTGGTTTCGCTGAAAACCGCATCGCCAAAAGGATGCTCGGTATTTTGCCACCATGTTTGGGATTGGTCATCATAAACACTCAATAGTGGGAAGAAATTTGCCAGAGCCAGCGTGTCGTGAATATAAATATATTGGTTGTAGAGATGCTCACTGGTCGGCACAATCGCCTGAAATTGGAGTTGGATCTGAATACTTTGATGCGGAGCTAGGGAATCTTGCAAGGGAATCGTCAAAATGGTTTCAGTTGAATCGAGAACAGGGTCAACTTGTTGCAAATCCACTTGGACATAGCTAACCGTTAACTGTCCACCATAAGTTGGTAGGTTAGGATAGAGACGAAAAACAATTTCAGACAGATTAGCGGCGGATTGGTTCGTATATTCGACCGCTATGTCCCCTAAGATGATGGCGCTGTCTTCCCGCAGAATAAGATTGATGTTCCCGGTATATAAAGGCGCTTCTAAATAGCGGCTAATATCGTCCTGAAAGGGTGCCCGTAGCGTGGGCCGAAAATAATCTAGCCGTTGCAGGTGGGGAATAGGTGTCGGGGTGGCATCGTCTTGCGCATAAACAGATACCGGCGCGCTTGTTAGGCTAATTAAAACGGGCAATCCAAGGAATAAACTTATCAATAGGGAGATGAATAGCCACCGGAAGATAAGTGAAAAGGGGAATTGCGGGGAAACTTCAGATTGCATATCCATCTCCTGTTTACAATACCACTGAAAAATGGCGCAGGTTCTATTCAATTTGCCACTGCATATGAATGATTAAGTCCGCGCGTGTCTGCGTTGCTTTGATCATCTTCGCATTGGGTGCATCGGTCGACGCAATTTTTTCTTCAGCTTCCGTCGGGGTACGCCCACCTGCGATATGTCGCACCAATAATCGCTCATGAATCAGATTTTCATCACCGGACAAATACCAACTTGCATCCAAGAGCGCCTGAAGTTTGTGCCACGGTGGTGTATCCAGAAGCAGATAATTGCCTTCAACAATGACAAGTTGATGCGTGGGTTGCACCACAATTTGATCAGGTACTGACGCGTCGATAGTACGATCAAAAGCTGGACAATAGACGGGTTCAGCGGATTTTTCACGAATAGACTCTAATAAAGCAACAAATCCTGCACCATCAAATGTGGCTGGGATGCCCTTGAGTGGACGTAAACCGCGTGCATGTAGAATATCATTGGACAAATGAAAGCCATCCATGGGGACAACAATCGAATTTGCAATATGTTGATGTAGCAAATTAGCGACTGTGCTTTTACCCACACCGGGTTCACCCACAATCCCTAAAATAAAGCGTTGGGATGGGCGAAGTTGCGTTTGTAAGTTGCGAACTAACTCCGCCCAATCTTTAGCTGTTTGAATCTGGCGCATTAGTCTTCGACAGTAATTTCGTCATCAAAACCCGCAATGGGTACATGTTTATAGCGGGTTGTTTCATCGCGATAGGCATTCGCGGCAATCATCGCGGCGCTCAAATTTTCAAGGACATGGCGGGCCGTAATGGGAAGCGGATCTGACCAAATATTTTGCGTGACTTCAGCCGACATACCATGCAACCAAGCACCAGCAATTGCCGCTTCATAACTATCCATACCTTGGGCGACCAAACCTAAAATAGCACCTGCCAAAACATCCCCCGTACCCGCCGTAGCAAGAGCGGGATTGGCAAAAGGCATCACCGTTACGTCGCCTTGCGGACTAGCTACAATCGTAAATGCACCCTTGAGGACAACCACAACATTCCATTTTTCTGCATATTCTTTAGCATATTGCAGACGATTGGCGTCAACTTGTTCAATCGCGGTTTGTTCATCCGTATCTTCGAGACCAGCTAGACGCGCAAATTCACCGGAATGCGGTGTTAGAATTGTGCCCTCGTTCAACAGTTTCCACCACTCATCCAATGTTGCAAGGATATTTAGGCCGTCGGCATCGATGACAAGACGCGGCAAACTCAGCGTTTCTTCATCGCCATCCTCATCGTCTTTTACATCCGGTTTATGGACAGTAAACCCAATATTACGGCGTTTAGATTTTTCCGGTTTACTCAATGAGAAGAGTTTTTTAACAAATTTTGCGGTAGCTTCCTCGCGGCCAATACCGGGTCCGAGAAGCATAGCCGAATACTTGCCAATTTCTTTGCGCAAAATATCAAGCGCGTTTTCATGCAATACGCCGAGTTCATGGGCCAATAAAAGCCATGTCGCTTCCGGCAACATACTGGCCAGTGTGCCGATAATGGGTTGTGGTGCACCAATGGTGACCCAGCCTGCTCCGACTTTGTAAGCGGCACTCCCGGCTAGGTAGGGTGCGCCGACATAATTCACACTGCCACCCACCACCAAAGCTTTGCCAAATGTACCTTTATAGCTTTTGAGCGGACGCTTGGGTAACAAACTTTTGACCCAAATGGCATCCGCCATATTCAGCGGTAATTCTGCGAGTTCAGGAACATCTTCCATTTCCCAACCAATATTGCCAATAACTAAATCACCCAGATATTCGATAGCGGGTGATTCAATTTGGCCTTTTTTGGCGGCCCCAAACGTAACCGTGACATCAGCGGGCAAAGTCAATTCATCGACCACCCCGGTATCACAATCCATTCCGCTGGGGCAATCCACCGCCACAACATACGGACGACGTAAATTCGGGCGATCAGGAATAGCGGGGTTATTTAAAACTGGATTTAGGCGTAGGCGTGAAACCTCATGCAAAATTCGATGAACAACTTTTAGAACATCAGCGGCATTGCCTTCAATTGGTAGGCGTGCTCCAATTCCAAAGAGCGCATCAACCAAAACATCACAACCGGCCACCATTTCTGATAATTGCTCGTAGTTATCTTTAGAATCACGGTAAGCTTCGACGATTTGCACCCCTGATTCTTCAGCGGCTTTCA
>JBNLCD010000212.1:0-8814 GCA_050303635.1 Anaerolineae bacterium | reverse complement strand
AAAGGATGCCAATGTTGGGTTTAGAGCGGTACGCAACTGCATCTCGAGCATTTAAGATGAGGTTCATCCAGACGTCTTCAAGCTGACCCTTTAGCCCTGCAACGAGTGGTAAATTGTCGCCTAATTGCTGTTTCAAGGTGATATGATGTTGCTCAATATGTTTACTCAGAAGCATCAGCGTATTTTGAATCGTTTGGTTGACATCCAGTGGCATGGGTGGCTCATCTTCTTCACTTTGGCGCGCCATCCCTAACAAACGCCGGACAACTTCATGGGCTCTTTTCCCTGAACGGTTAACGGCTTGAATCGATTCGTAATCCCGGTGGTCTTCATCCATATCCTGCAAAATCATTTGAGTGTCAGCAATGACTGTGGTCAAAGGATTATTGATTTGATGGGCGACGGCGGCGGCCAGTTCACCCATGGCTGATAAGCGTGCGGCTTGAATGAGTTGACTTTGTGCATGGCGGAGGTCTTCCATACTCTGTTGCAAATCATGGTAGAGCCGAGCATTCTTAATCGCATTCGCGGCTTGAATGATGAGGGTTCGTGCCATATTGATTTTACGCTGGCTAAACGAACGCGAACGGGTGGGGTCTGCTAATAGTACAACGCCTTCCGTTTTTCCTGTGATGATTAAAGGCATTAACAACAGGGATTGCGCTTCATAATAATTAAGGATCTCTTGTGAAACGGAATCCTCATCTTCCATCCGAACGATGCGTAGATAGTCGGATGCCTCCAATATTGTTTCGAGGAGATGATTTTGTTGAATTTTGGGCGTATCACGCTTAGCCCATGAAGCTTCACCTAAGCTCCAATGACGATAGAATTTTTTGTGGCCTTCATCCCATAAATAAAGTGTATAAAAATCAGCACCCGTTTCTTTCTTAAGTTCTTGAACGGTGCGCTCAATCTCCCGATTATAAATGGAGGTTTTTTCAATCAAGATCATCATTTGGATAGCGGTTTGTTGAACATAAGCCATTGAAATTGCCGATGATTGGCGTGGAATATCGCCCGTGTAAAGTAATTCGAAGACACCAATAGTACGATTGCTTGTCAACAGCGGGAAATAGACCATTAACTGTCCATTGTATGTTGCCAGATAATTGGCTTCGGGCGTATCGTCGGCAACACTGTTTGGTGTGATAATCATACGTTGGCGTTCGCGGGCCGTATCATTCATGATGGGGAAATCAACCGCATTTCCTGAGCGTCCATTTTGTTTGGTCCACTCAGCCTGACGGTAGCTGGCTAATTTTTCAAAAGTGTCGGTGTCTTTATTGAATGTTGCAATTTCACACCAGCCAACATCTAGGGTGATAACCAACTGCTTGGCGATAATGGCTACGACCTCGTCTAAAGCCAGCGTTGAATTCACCATTTGACTGACTTTATAAAGAATACCCAATTCGCGCGAACGAAGTACGCTTTCGCCGTATAACCGAGCGTTTTCAATTGCGACGGCGGCATGTGAGGCTAAATCAAGTAGTAGACTACGATCATAGACGTTAAATGTATGGTCAGATTCGCGATTATTGACCCCCAATACTCCAATAACCTGATTTTTATAGAGCATGGGGACATAGAGCAAAGATTTCACAAAATAAGCAGTTTTCAATTTTTGGGGTCCGGCATTCCCGATTAAAACAGGCGTGCCGGTTATAAATACTTGACCCGCGAGCGTGTCATCCGTGCGAATACGAAATTCTTTCGCGTTAACATTTTCCATCCCTTTGACCGCTCGGATGTACAGTTCTTTGCCCTCATCATCCGGCAAAAGGAGTAACCCTTCTTCAGCGTTGGTGAGTGAGACAGCCGCGTCGACTATTTTGGTTAATACATTGGTGGGATCAAGTGTTGAGTTAAGCATCCGTGCCAACGATGACAGCGTTTGATGTTCGCGAATTTTGCGCTCAAACATCCGTTGGGCATTCTGATCAATGGTTGAGGTAGTGATGAGGTCACTCAACAAACTTGTGACAGCCGTTGAGCGATCCAAGACACGTGCAATAGAGTTAATAAATTTAGGACGCGATTCATAAAGATAGGCAACACCATGCGCATGTTCTGTGATATGTGGTAAATCAGTATCAACAATAACCACAACCCACATGAGACTGCCTAGAAAAAGACCATCTTCAAGGATGTGCAGAAACGTCTCATATTCCCTATCAAGAAGATCGCCATCAATAATAGCTAAATCAAACTCATGATTACTGCCAACTATTTGTGATTCAGCGAGTGAGTGAGCTTTGCGTACTGTATAATTAGCCTCAATCAAGACCTCTTCAAGTACATCGGCAACGTCTAAATCTTCGGAAACAATCAATAGATGCGGTGCTTTGGACTTGTTTGGAGCAGACATTGTCCCGCCTTTTACAATGGATATTGCTTTCTATTGTAAATAGGTTTTGACGCAATGCAAATTCTATGCCTGCAAAAGTAACACGATTGATCAAGAAAGAAATAAGATATCTGTTTTCCAAGTTGATTTGCCTACTAAAGCAAAATATTTGGAAAACAGATCGTTGGAGTGTCTTATAGACTTGGATTGTGTGGAGAAAATTCTTCCAATGAAAAGCTCATCGGTAATATATTGCGAACTTCACGCACTTCCTCAACTTCAAACTCAACTAGCCGCTCAGCTTTAGGAAAATTAGCCATGCGCGCGGCGTTATCCCAGATGATTGAAGCTTTACCGGTGAGTTGTAAGATGTGGCCTTGTGAAAAATTTATGAATAATAATCCCGTCTGCGGATTTTCCGCAATATTGCCGAGCGTATTAAACATCATATTGCCCGCATAATCAGGAAACTCGATTTTCTGGGATGAAAGTACGTGCACAAATCCGGGATTACCACCCCGATGGGATGCATCAGCGCCACCATTTGCATGATAACTGGCAATGAACATTGTATCCGCTTGTTGAATCCATGCCTGATGATCATCGCTTAACCCATTCATCTGCTTGATCTCAGCTTTGCCAGACTCACGGGTGGATAGAGCCCGTCGCTGAATGTATTTCTGACAATTAGAGTAAACTTGCTCAATGACCAGCATTAAACCCGTCGGCGTTTGGACAACTGTACCATTTACCCGCATTCTTTGACGTGTAGCTAAATCAATCACAAGTAGGCCCAGATGTGGATTAGTTTCCAAATGACTGAGCATATGTTCATGCTGGGCAGGTTGAAGATTGATTTGAATAGTTTGATCGTCGATAATTTGAAGAAAGCCAGTTTCTCCCGTCAGGATAGATGCCCAAACACGACTTTGTTTATCAACCGAACTGGCAATGGCAAATGATTGTGCCGTCAAAAATTCTTGCGCAATATAGGGCATTGTCATATGAATGCCCCGTCCCACCCGTTCAGCTAAGATTTCAACGCCCACCCGTTTTTGGACGGTAAGCTCCCCAGAATGATAATTCATCAGGATGTCCTAAAAGAACCCACAGGCGGGACCATCGGATTGTACTTCTAACTTCTCGGCTCCCTGCGGGCTGAAAATTTCAAGGCGAATGCCATCGGGATCAGTGAAAAATATCGCCCCAGAAGACGCCCCTTCCGAATGCGGAACAACATCATCGTAGATTAGATTGACGCCCATTTCACGTAAATGTGATTGAATATCTTGGACGATAGCCATACTATCAACTTGAAACGACAGATGATGTAATCCGGGATGATTAGTGGCGAAATCGCCTTCACTTTGTTCCCAGAGTGTCAACACGAGTGTGTCTTCTGTGCCAAGAAACGCGAAGTTTCGTCCATTTTCATTTGATTCACCAATGGTGTGAAAATTAAACACATCTTGATAGAATTTCTTTGACCGTTGTAAATTGGTGACATTCAACCCAACATGACCGGTTTGAAATGATGGTGTATCTGACATAATCAACGTTCTCCCATGTTTTACCTATGTTGTTTTGCATCATCTAATGCAAATGCGATAAAAGCTTGCTACAATGTTTATCCATGTCTATTTATATTTTACAATGGATATTAAAAAGTTAGCACGATTCTTTATCCATGTCAATAAGTGTTTAGATATGGATAATTTGAATCTTAAGAGGATACTGTATGGATAGTAGTGAAACCCCATATTTTTTTGTTGGCGAAAATCTAGCACTTGATCTGGTCAACACAGAAAAAATGCATCGCCGGCAACAACGTGATTTATTAGAGACGCCCGCTGATTTAGCGGATTGGTGGGAACTGGCTAAGTCTCACCATGCAGATATAGTCAAAATCACTGGTACCCAACCACTTGTGTTCGATATGGATTTATTCGAGACCGTTAAAGCGTTGCGTGGCAATTTACGCACCTTGTTTGACCATGTTATTGAAGATCAAACACCCGGTGCGGCTGAAACAGAATTTCTGAATACGATTTTGGCTAAAGGTAGCCCGACCTTAATCTGGGAAGAGCAAATCCCGCATTATGGATATTGGTGTGATTCTGACACTTCTGCGGAGTTATTGTTCCCCCTTGCGTTATCAGCCCTCAACCTATTAACGCGGCAGGATTTGGAACGCTTGCATCACTGTGAAAGCAATCATTGTATTTTGATGTTTTATGACACGACCAAGAGCGGCACAAGGCGCTGGTGCACTACGGCCTGTATGGATCGTGAACGGTCGGCGCGGCGGTATCGTGAGCAAAAACAAAAAAAGCGCACATGATTTTGGTCACATACGCTTTTCTAGATTACAGATAGAGCAATTTAAAGCTTATTCAACCGTGACACTCTTCGCGAGATTGCGTGGTTGATCAACATCCGCACCACGCCACACCGCGATATGATAGGCTAGCAGTTGCAACGGAATGGTTGTGACGATCGGGCTCAAGAAGCGCGACATCTTTGGCACATAAATCACATGATCGGCTTTAGTCGCGATAAATTCATCGCCTTCAGTTGCGACAGCGATAACAACGCCACCTCGTGATTTGGCTTGTTCAACCTGACTCAACATCTTGTCGTAGAGTTCATCTTGCAGAACAATCGCCAAGACAGGCATGTTTTCATCAATGAGCGCAATGGGCCCGTGCTTCATTTCGCCAGCGGGATAACCCTCAGCATGGATATAGCTGATTTCCTTGAGCTTAAGCGCACCTTCTAAGGCGGTCGGGTAATTGATACCCCGCCCTAGATAAAGGAAATCAGTATATTTATAGAGTGTGCTGGCCAATTCATCAAGTGATTTGTCTTGTTCGAGAACTTGACCCGCTAAATCAGGTAAATGAGCTAGCATTTGCGCATGTTCTTGGGCATCTTCAGCAGAAAGGGTGCCGCGTAACTGACCCAAATAGAGAGCGAGTAAATATTGATTAACCAAACTTGCCACAAAAGCCTTGGTTGAGGCAACCCCGATTTCAGGACCTGCCTGCATCAGAATATGCCCATCAGAAATACGCATAGCTTGACTACCAATCGCATTCACAATGCTCCACAAGCGCACACCGCGTTCTTGGGCAACTTCCATCGCGGCCAGTGTATCAACAGTTTCGCCACTTTGGGTAATTGCGAGCAGAGCGTCATTTTCGCCAAGAATTGGATCACGGTAACGATATTCACTGCCATATTCCACTTCAACTGGAATGCGTGCCAAACTTTCAATCATAAATTTACCAATCAGGCCAGAATAGTAACTGGTACCACAGGCCACGGTAACAATGCGATTGATAGATTTAGCTTCTTCAGGGGTGAGTTGTAAATCATTGAGGAAAACTTCGCCAGTCCGGAAATCAATACGACCACGGAGTGTATCAGTCAGTGTCCGGGCCTGTTCAAAGATTTCTTTCTGCATGAAATGACGATATTCACCTTTAGCCGCACTTACCGGATCCCATGGAATATCATGCAATTCAGCTTCAATGGCTTCATTTTCAAGCGTTTTGATAGTGTAGCCGTCAGCGGTGACGGTCGCCATTTGCCGATTCTCAAGGAAAATCATCGTGCGGGTATGTTCTAAAATAGCAGGAATATCCGAGGCAATATACATTTCATTTTCGCCGACACCTAAGGCAACACCACCTGCATTACCAATGCGGACAGCCACCAATTTATTCGGTTCACGTGCCGTTAGCGCCACAATAGCTTGTGAGCCTTGCAGTTGGAGTGCTGACTGCCGGACGGCTTCAGTTAGATCTAAGCCACTAGATAAGAACCGTTCAATGAGATGGACAACGACTTCAGTATCGGTATCCGAGGCAAATTCAATGCCTTCAGCTTCAAGTTCTTCGCGTAATTCGCGGAAATTTTCAATGATGCCGTTGTGGACAACAACGACTTCACCGTCCATGCTGGCATGAGGATGCGCGTTGCGTTGGCTGGGAACCCCGTGGGTTGCCCAACGTGTGTGACCAATACCAACGGATCCTTCCAATGGATTGGCTTGAATTTCTTCAGTGAGGTTAATCAGCTTTCCTACTTCACGACGGATATTAACTGCGCCATTTTCATGAACTACAGCTATACCCGCGGAGTCGTAGCCGCGATATTCAAGATTCTTAAGACCATTGAGAATAATGGGCGTTGCTGATTTGGGACCAATATAACCGACAATACCACACATGAGTGTGTCCCTCCTATTTAGGGTATATGCAATTAAAAATAGATATGCAGGAACAGACCAACCATTAACGCTGAAGCAAGGCATTGTGGATTTTTACGTAAAACACCAAAAAACTTATTAGAAATAAGATTCTCCAAGCTTTTGGAAAAGCTTGACCAAAACTTTTGGAAAGGGCTCTATTGAAGCTCATTCAAAGTTTTTCGGTTTTACCTTTTTTACAAAAAAGGTAATGAATCTTTGGAAAAAGGTTTTTAGCAGTTTACATTACAAGGCACAGCCTAAGACTCCGACTGCTAAGGTCGGTTTGAGGATAAATGTCAGATGGTTGGCCCATGTGTTACCAGATGGATTTGAACCTGACTTGTTTGGAGGGGAACAACTAGGGAAATTATCCTAACTACCCTAAGCGGCATCCGCTGACTACTCGCTTTTCCCCGATTTGCATCGGGTTAGCATTGCCTAATGGCAAGAACCGCCACCTCGTCACCCTATCAGTTGGATAGGGGCTAGCGCACTTGTCCCCGCATTTAATTTATAGAGCACCTCCGCTTTCAAGAATACGTTGCATGAACTATACACTAGTTTTTTCAAAATTAGCAATATCTTGTTAGGGAAAAAATGGTTAAGCGTATTATGCAAATTTCACAAATATTTATGTAAACAGCATTTCGCCCTGAGGTTACAAAATAAAATAGGACGCTATCATCTAGCGTCCTATAAGTTTCAAATTTTAGTTTTGTTCTTAGTTTTCCATCTTGACCACTAAGTCATATGGACAATCAGTGATGTTTACAAGATGTCCATCTTGATCAACATAAACGGTATCTTCAATGCGGATACCCCAACCCTTACTTGGATAGTAGAGACCGGGTTCGATAGTAATCACATGACCGGGTTCAATGAGAATTTTATCATTGTGGAGGGGCATGTGCGGTGTTTCATGGACATCTAAACCCAAACCATGTCCTAAACTGTGGACATATCCTTCAGATGTACCGGGCTTATTCTGAGGTGTGGGATGGCCGTGTTCTTCAAAAATATCGCAGACCAGCTTTTGAAGTTTGCTGGTTGGTTCGCCGACCGTAACGGCTTCCAAAGACTGCGAAAAGGCGTGCATTACCACGTCATAAGCCTCTTTGACCTCATCTGGAGCATATCCTAAACACCAAGTACGAGTCATATCGTGATAATAACCATTATCGGGATTCTTGGGAAACAGATCAAACACTATAGATTGACCAAGGCGGAGGGCTTCGTTTGTTTCGCCACGGCTATGCGGCATACCAGCATCTGCACCCTGCGCAAAGATCATGCCTTCATCATCCACCATGCCTTCATCAAAAAGGGCCTTATTCACAAATTTCTTGACATCGCCAATCGTTAAGGGTGAGCCGTCTTCTTTGTATAAAACTTCATCTTTAACCGTGTGAGATGCGATCCAAGCCCGTGTACGTTGCATTGCACGTCCAGATTTTGCACCAGCATCGGCTAGCATTTCCAATTCTTCAGGGGATTTGGTACTACGGGCTATGTCAAAAATGCTGGGACTTTCATCTTCGACGATTTCGATTACATCACTTAGATTTTCGGATAAATTGCGGAGTTGCTTCCAGTTAGCCATGATATCGCCGCGACCATAGAAAGCAACCCGACCTGAAATATCAAATTTCTCCAAAACTTTACGCCAATATTCAACCTGCAGACGGGTGGGGTCATCGCGATAATCTTGCATGAGTTGGAAATAATCAAAATCAACATGGGTTAAAACTTCAAGACCACTTTTCTTAGCTTCATCAACTTCCATACCGCTGACAATCAGAACAGCATCTTGGCCTTGTTTTTTAATAACTGTTGCACTGGCATGTGCTCCACCCGTAATATAGTCGCGATAGGTGTTCACCCCTTCACCACCAATCACAAATAGGGCATCAATATTGCGTTCTTGCATCAAACGATCAATATCTTGCTTCATAGAATTTACTCTTCCTCATAAAACTGCATATTTTCGCGAATACGAACAAAAATCTCGATTACAATAAACCCAAAGGCCAAGAAGCCAGCAATAAACGGTGTAAAAACACGCAAAATCTGGAGCCAAGCCGCTAAGGTTACATACAAGCCAATTAAGAGGCTTTGGCGGAGAATAATTGAGTCGGTAACCATTGCGGGGTCACGACTCAACCGCATATTGATAAACCGAATAATTGGTAAGCTTAAGCCAACTACCCCC
>JBNLCD010000211.1:0-8829 GCA_050303635.1 Anaerolineae bacterium | reverse complement strand
CAGAAACCAGTTTTGTTGATTGGCTTCGCTCACCATGATCGGTTGACGAACATGCCCATCGGGGCTACTCAAAAAATAGGTATACATGCCCGTTGGCTGGTCAAATTGACTCGCCAATAACCAATAGGCGCTGGTATCCGCCTGACGCATCGAACCAAAGATGTGCAGTAAGATGAATAGACATATTCCCCCCACCAAACTGGTTATTAAGAATAAGTGCCGCATCTCACTATCCTTTGTTGTGTCTTCTCTTAGACTCTAATCAAGAGAGTAAGTTTGTGCAATCTTCGCTTTATGCAAATGCCAGAGCATGGTAGAATAAGTGGGGTAACGTCGAACAAGGATAAACAGGTTGAATGGCCAATAAAACGACCAGTACAGACAAAAAAACATCACGCGCCACCACCCGAAAATCATCTACAGCCACATCATCAGCAACCCAAAAATCAACATCAACTCCCGTGACGCCACGTAGTGGATTCTTCGGGACGATTCAAGATTTTTTGGAAGATCCCGATGGTTTCAAGAATCTACAGGATCACTTGCCCAGTTGGTCAGATGAAGTTGGGGGCATTGCGTTAATTACCATTGGTATTTTGACGTTTGCCGCTGTTTTAAATCCCAGTGGTGATGCCGCGCTGGCTTCGAGTATTGCCAATAGTTTGTTGCAAACTTTTGGGTGGGGATCTTATTTTGTGGCGCTGACCATCTTTGCGACGGGTGTGATTTTACTGTTGCCTAAAGTTGGGATTCGTATTCAATTTAATTGGATCCGTATTTTGGCCTTGGAAATTTCCTTTGTAAGCCTCGAAGGCTTATTCCATCTGCTCACTTTTGATGATGAAGCGCGGGCTTTAGCGCGGGCGGGTAAAGGTGGAGGTTACGTTGGCTGGGCGATTAGCAGTCTAGTGGCGTCCTTCATCGGGACATGGCCGAGCATTTTGATATTATCGGTTATTTTCGTGTATGGTCTGATACTTTTCTTTGGCATTACGCGCCGCGATATTCGCCAATTTTTATTAGCAATCGGCACCACCCTCGAAGATTGGGCCGCACGTCTCCAACCCGAACCCATTCCCGTTGCCTCGACTCCAGTTGCGCAATTGCAAGTGGAAGAATCTGAAGTCGTTTCCGCAACAACATCGCTTGAAACCAACGCCAATAATGCTGTTGAAGAAATGGTGGTCATTGAAGAAGAACCTGCCGAACCAACCTTGGAACAATGGCAAGGGTCGACTCCGGCATTTAGTGCGGCGGTTGCGCGTCCAACACTCACACCTCCGACAGAATTACCAGCAACCAATCAAGCGCCCATTAATGAACCTGTTGCCACCGAACCGCCACCGAGTTTGCCGGGCATGTCAGCTCCGCCGACTGAGGAAGTTCAACCAACACTTCAACCCGAATCTACCGTAGCGAAAACTGCTACGCCTGAAAATACAAAACCATCTACTTTACCCGGTCAATCAACGCCACCGCCTGTACCATCTGCGAAAACGGCGTCAAATGCCAAAGCTGAAGACAACGTGACTGAAGATGATGAAGACACTGAATATAAGGTGATGATGATCAACGGGGAAGAAGTCAAAATTCCTGTCAATAATCGTCCGACTGAAGCCATTCTTGCTCCAATTGTTGATGCCGCCCAACGTCGGATTGACGGCCAACGTTATTTCATGGTCGATGGTTTCCAAGATCGTTATTTGTGGTCAGATCAACGTAATGAAATGTTGCCGCCACTTGAGCTCTTGCAATATGCTGATCTTAAATTGCCTGAAGAAGAAGAAGTCAATACCAACGCCAAAATCATCAATAATACGATGGAAGAATTTGATATTGATGCAGATGTAATTGATGTGCGCATTGGGCCAACGGTTACGCAATATGCAGTGTCACCCTTTAAAGAAATTAATGACGACGATGGTGTTAAATTGGTACGGACACGGGTCAGCAAGATCGCTAATCTGGCGAGTGACTTTGCATTAGCTCTATCAACGAAGCGTTTACGTATTCAAGCCCCTGTCCCCGGCACATCGTATGTTGGGATTGAAGTTCCGAATCGCGAACCCAGCTTGGTTTCGATTCGCTCTGTAATGGAAACTGAAGTTTTCTACCGTAAGCGTCACTTGCCGCTTATGGTGCCTTTGGGACGCGATGTTTCCGGTGATCCGATTATTACCGATTTAGCGACCATGCCCCACCTTTTAATTGCCGGAACGACGGGTTCTGGTAAATCGGTGTGTCTGACATCGATGATTACTTCACTGATCATGAATAATCTGCCGGACAAATTACGCTTGATTTTGCTGGATCCGAAGATGGTAGAATTAACTCGTTTTGCCGGAGTTCCGCACTTGTTAGGGCCAGTTGAGACTGAAACGGAGCGGATTATTGGGGTTTTACGCTGGGCGGCACGCGAGATGGATCGCCGCTACAAACTCCTTGAACTCGAAAATGCCCGTAACCTCGAAGCCTATAACGCCATTCTAGGTGAGGAACGCACCGCTGAGCATATGCCCTATATCGTCATTGTCATTGACGAAATCGGTGACTTAATGATGACTCGCCCTGACGAAACGGAAAAAACGGTCACACGTTTGGCCCAAAAAGCACGTGCCGCCGGGATGCATTTAATTATTGCGACCCAACGTCCGAGCGTGGATGTTATTACGGGTTTGATCAAAGCGAACTTCCCGGCGCGTCTATCGTTCTCAGTAGCCTCGGGGACGGACTCACGTGTTATTCTTGATAGTGTCGGGGCTGAAACACTTATCGGACGCGGGGACATGCTCTTCCTTGCGCCGGATGCGGCTGGCCCACGTCGTTTACAAGGGTGCTTTATTTCGGATAACGAAATGAACGAAATTGTGATGTATTGGCGAGCGTGGGAAGCCGAACGTCTGGCGGAAACGGAAATCGAAGCAGATAATCGGGTGGCCCCATGGGAACAAAGTTTAACCCGGCTTGAAGCGCTTACCAAACTCGATCCTATTCTCGAAGAAGCCTTGCAAATGGTGGTGGCCGAAGGCCGAGCCTCTGTGTCCCAACTTCAAAAGCGCATGGGCATTGATTATCCACGGGCCGCGCGTCTCATGGATTCCCTACTCGACTTAGGGATTATAGGTGGCACGATGGCTGGTGGACGCAACCGTAAAGTTTTGGTTAAATCTGTGGAAGAAGCCCGCCGTATGGTGCATAATAATCGGCGTAACCAATAATCGGCTAAATGTGGGAGCGTATTGATGAATAAATATCAAGTTTATCGCCAACGGTTTCCGCTCGTTCTTCTCTGGGCAATTGTTTTTATCATAGCTTCTTTTCTAGTTGATCGAAGTAGTGACACGCAAACTGCCGAATGGTTTAGCATGTTCTTGAGTATGTTAGGGGCGGTGTTTGTCGGCACCGTAATTGTCGGCACATTGTTGCTCGAAATGCTCCCGCTTCTCGCCAATGATGACGCTCTGTACTTAGAAGAGGGTCAATATAATTTAGCGCAAGAACTTCAAGCAATGCGTCAAGAGATTGCCAAAATTCAAAATCAAAACGACACCATTACCAAGGAATTAGAAGACATCGAAAGTCAAATTACCAGTCTAGAAGACACATTTGCTGGTTAATTCGTATCTCCATCTGCATCAATTTTGGACGAATTTTGAAATTGATGCAGTATTTTCCCCGACCCGCCTGTTTAACTAAGTAAGAGGATATTCAGGAGGTCATTCACGTGCACGAGTCTCAAATACCTGAACACCTTGCCCAGTTAACAACTAATCCTCAGGCATTTTTGCCGATCTATGATCATTTCTATCCACGTGTTTTTGCTTATGTGGCATACCGCGTGGGTCGAGCTGAAGATGCTGAGGATATTGTGGCCGAGGTTTTTATCAAGGTTGTAACGCATGTCCAACACTTTGAATATCGGGGAGTTGGTTCTTTTTCGGCATGGCTATTTCGTATTGCTTACAACGAATTGCAAAATTTCTATCAACGTAATCGTCAACCGAGTCAAGAACTATCAATCAACGATTTACCTGATATTCAAAGTGAAACACTGCCCGTTGAGGTGATGGTGCAATTGAAAGAAAAATTCGCCTATTTGCGCGATTTAATCCATCAATTGCCGCCGCGCCGTCAGGAAATCATCAATCTTAAATTTTTCGGTGAACTTCGTAACAAAGAAATTGCAGAAATTCTAGGGTTAGATGAACGGACCATTGCTTCGCACCTAAGTCGGGCTTTAAACGACTTACGGACGGCTTACACCGACGAGACGATTCAAGAGGTACTCGATCATGTCTAATTTCATGCCAAAACCAGACAAGACCAATCACAAAGTGACGGAAGATAAGTTGGTGCGTGATTTGCATCAAACCCGTCCGGTTGGTTCAAAACAGCATCGGGATGAATTGGAAGCGCGTTTACTGGGCATTTTGACCGAACAAGCACAGTCTACGCCGGAAAGGCAATCTCCCATGCAAATCCAAGCACGTTCTAATATCTTGGCTCTGCCCAAGATGCGTATCTCACCCATTTTAGCGGCGACCATCGCCATGATTTTGATTGGCGGCGGTTTACTCTTCGCTTTTGGCTCGACGGGAAGTCCGGATAATTCGGGCTATGGTCAGCAAGCCGGCCAAACCAAGACCGCAACACCATTTGCCTCACCGACAATGGTACCCGGAGTGGATGGCACATTAGTAACGCCGCCACTTGTTGAAAGCTGTCCGTTCATGGCAATTGGCACAGCCGTAGAAGATATTCCCGTTTATGGTCTTGATTCAATCGAAGCTGATTTACTCGGAAATTTTGAGGTGGGCGACGAATTCGTGATTATGGGCCAAAGCTATACCGGGAATTGGCTCGTGGTTCAGTGGTCAGAAGAATATGTTGGCTGGGTTCAAACACCCGCAACCTCAGACTCATCGTTCACGATGGTAACCTGTGATGATTTATTGGAAACAACTCAAGACCCGAATTTCAATGAAATGACAGCTACAGCCTTGCCACCGACATTTGTTCCTATAAATACGTTGGCTGAGACATCAACATGTATATCTACTGTAGATACCGAACAACCAGCGCAAGCTGAAGCCAAAAATGAAAACACAAATGTCCGTGAAACGCCCGACATTACCGCGACGCGTGTCGGTGTCATTCACCCGGACACATGCTATGTAATCCGAGGAAGTTATTTTGAGTGGTATCAAATTGTCTTCCCCGACTCGCCAAATGGAATAGGCTGGATACACCAGAGTGTGATTAATATCAGAGGCGATGAAACATCCATTGATGAATTAACGGCTGAACAAGTAGCGGCTGTGTCACCAACGATTGTTCCAACCAGTACACCCATTGGTCAGCCCGGTGTGGCCAGCGATTGTCCAATCCACCAAGCGAATTCAGTCTTAACGCTGACTGCGGCGACAGTTTATGCCCGACCCGATGCCGAGGCAGATATTGTGGATACCTTTGTCGAAAACACAATTGTAGACGTTATCGGCGTGAATTTTGATCAAGATTGGTATGTGGTGAATCTGAACCACGATTATGTTGGCTGGATTTCGGTTGAGAATACGCAAATCCTTGGTTGTGATGTGGGAGCGAATGTGACAGAAATCATGATTTCACCAACGGCTGTCCCGCCCAATCAGGACACGGTAACTCAATTGCCGCCAACGGTGCCGCCTCCGGCTGAAGGCACAGCCACATCGACCCCAATCCCTGCAAATTAGTCAAAGAAGTTCTATTGCGCAAAAAGTGGCATGTCTCGTAGATGTGTCACTTTTTGTTTTATCGCAGACTGCCCCTAAGTTCGCTATTGACCTCTAATGCGGATATTCTATAATGCAACGCACTATGAACGATGATTTTTGGATGCAAGCCGCCTTAGCTGAAGCGCGTCAGGCGCTCGAACATGAAGATGTGCCTGTGGGTGCAGTGGCTGTGCGGAATGGCGAAATCATCGGTCGGGGTCATAATCGCCGTGAAATTGACAATGACCCAACGGCCCATGCCGAAATGATTGCTATTCGGCAAGCCGCGCAGGTCATTGGACATTGGCGATTAGAAGAAGTGACACTCTATTGCACGCTTGAGCCATGTGCAATGTGTGCTGGTGCGATGGTCTTGGCGCGATTACCGAAGTTGGTTTTTGCGACAACTGATCCTAAAGCTGGTGCTGGTGGCAGTGTCATGAATATCATCAATGACCCGAAACTGAACCACCAAGTGGAAGTTGCACACGGACTTTATCAACCCGAAGCGGCGCAACTCCTGCGCGATTTTTTCGCGAAATTACGCGCTGAAGGGCAAAAATAAGGTCGTTGATTGTCTACCTGATAAATTCATGACAATCATCCTCAAAAAACTTGTCAAAATGCAGGTAATTTTTGACAACGTCATATCATCAAATGGAGAGGTGCCAGAGTGGACGATTGGGACGGTCTCGAAAACCGTTGTGGCGCTTGTTCGTCACCGTGGGTTCGAATCCCACCCTCTCCGCCACACGTTTCCAAACGTCAGCCATGGCTGGCGTTTTTTGTTAATTAAATGTATGGGTTTGCTTAACCTTAGCAATTACCCATCAGTTTCACATCAGATTCTCATCAGGAGTGTATATAATGGCTCGTAACAAACGTAATCGTACTTCGAAGCGGACTCAAAACAAAAAACAACAAACTCGAAATTTCTATATTGGCGTCATGGTATTTGTCGCAGTTTTAATTGCACTGGGTATTTATCTTTATGTCAGCCAACCACCTGAAGTTTCGGCTGATCGTTTAGAAATGGAAGCATCCCTGGGTGCAGATGATGCCGAAGTCACAATCTATGAATTTGCATCTTATGGCTGTGAAGCCTGTCGCTATGATCATGAACGCGGTTTTAATGCTCAAGTTGAGGCGCTTCTTGAAAAATCAGAATATGAAGGTAAAGTACGCTTCGTTTACGTGAACTATCCAATTATCAGCATCAATGATCCATTGAGTGCTGAAGCCGCCCAATGTGCATTGGATCAGGGGCAGGACGCGTTTTGGACTTTTCACAATTCCATTTATGAAATCAGCGATGCTGAATATGCAACAATGCGTAGTGAATCTGATTTCGTAGAATTCGCCGATCGTATCGGACTGGATAGTGAAAAGATTGATCAATGCCTCCAAAGTGATACCCATGAACGCACGGTTCAATATCACAAACGACGCGGCGATGAACGGTTTGTCACAGGGACACCGACTTATTTTGTGAATAATCAACGAGTCAATCGAGACGTTGCGAGTATTGAGCAATGGATACGCGCCGAACTAAGTTCATAAACAAGCGCGCCGATTAATGAAAGGGTGTTATGTCGTCATCATCCCAGAACAATCAAGTTGCTACTTGGACCTTGGGGGGGATTATTATTGTTGCGCTGATTCTGATGTTGGCCGGTGGAATCATGATTCTATCTGATTCAGACCAACCAGCGGTGCGTGCCTTTGATGATTCGGGCGGAGCTGTAACCTATTTGCAGGTCAGCCCGACTCCCATGCCTGTTTCTGGGGCTATTATGCTCAACACCCCCACGGTGGTTGATTGGTCAGCATTTATGCCGACGCCTGAGAATATCATGGCGTATAACGCTGTCGAAAAATTCGGCACAGTTGCCATGGGTAGTGACCATCCGCAGGTAACCATTATTGAATATGGGGCTTACGGGTGCACATCCTGTCGCAAAGTCCATCAGGACCGCGTCTTAGCTCAGTTAATGGCGCGCTATGATGGCCAAATTCGCTATGTTTTTGTGGCATGGCCCGTCCAGCACACCAATGACCCGATTGCCACCGAAGCTGTCTTATGTGCAATGGACCAAGGTAAACTCGTTTTTTGGGCCTATCACAATGCGCTCTTGGACTTAAGTCAGTCTGAATTTAACGAATTTGATAATACCAGCCGTTTTGCGCAGTTAGCGCAACAAGTTAGCACACAAGTCGAGATGGATGTGGATACCTTTGAGATGTGCTTGCTTGAAGGCCACTATCGCGAATTTGTCTATAACTTGACCAATATGGGCTGGCGCATTGGGTTGCGTGGCACACCCACATTTTTCGTGAACGGTAAAATGACCAGTTCCATGTATGTCCCGACAATGGTGGATGAACTCCTCAGCGGCGAAGGCTAGCGCCATCAATTAACTTTGCAATTTACAATACCCTTGTCTAGACTAGAGACAGGGGTATTTTTTTATCTTACAATTACCACGACACCTGAACAGAAAGATCAGAAAACATGTCCCAATCTACCCAAGATCATAAAAAATGGGCCAGCGAGACGATTGGCCAAGTCAAATATGCGGTCATTACCGCCAGCGATAGCCGAACACCCGAAACCGACGACAGCGGCCAATATATTCAGCAAGTGATGGGCGAAGCCGGCCATGAACTTGCAGCCTATCATGTCGTACCGGATGATCCTGAAAAAATCGGTCAACTAATTGACGAAACAGTTACCCTAGCTCAAATTGTCTTGATCAACGGTGGCACAGGCATTAGTCCGCGTGACAATACCTTTGATGCCGTTCAAAATCGACTTACAAAAATCCTGCCCGGCTTTGGTGAGATTTTCCGCATGTTGAGTTATCAAGAAATCGGCTCGGCGGCCATGCTCTCGCGGGCTGTCGCAGGTGTATACAACGGGACTGTTGTTATTTCGATGCCCGGTAGCCCCAACGCCGTTAAATTGGCTATGGATAAACTTATTCTGCCCGAACTAAACCATCTCGCGTGGGAAGTCGCTGGCCGCAAATCGAGTTAACTCCAATACTCAACCAATACAGTTATGTTATGCTACGAC
>JBNLCD010000210.1:0-8831 GCA_050303635.1 Anaerolineae bacterium | reverse complement strand
ATGATTTTTGAAAAATTAATGGGAATATAAATGGCGGACAGCATATATGCTGTCCCTACACAATCCTATTAACAAGTAGACACATGTAGGGACGGGATACATCCCGTCCGCGACCGCAGATCCTGATCACGTTATCAAACTCTATTAAGCCCCGTGACTTGAGCAAATTAAACATCACCTTCAGTGTCCCAAGTAATCATGTGTTCCCACTGCACGTCGGCAAAGCTTGTAAATCCCTCTATTTCCGGCAAAACAGTGTGGATAAAATTCCCCGCGTCAGCAATCGAATCGCTAAAATGAAAAGGGAGACCAAAGACTTGGAGCGCAACTGACGCAATAAAGCGCAATATTTTACTATCGTAACCAATCAAAATAGTACGCCCGACTTTATGATGTCGACCGGCTTTAAGCTTGGTTTGTTCCCACATTGACGGAATACTGGTGGCTTGTTGCGCATCAAAAACAAAATGACAAACATCTTCCGAGGTACTATTTAACTTATTGATACAAAACTTGTCAAATTCCAGCGTTTCCTCAATCGTAACAATGCCCTTCATTTGGACAATGAATAATTTCTCTTGGAGTACACCAATTCGGACAGCCATGTATAAATTCCTTTCTATATACGAAGTAGACTTGGCAAAAAAGATCCTCAGTCTGTGATAGAAAGCGGCTAACTCATACTCAATTACATCCACCCAAGGCCAAGTATACCAATCGGAATGGAGCTATCCATTATGAAATTGTTAGGATAGTTTTGCCTTGTGATGATCGATGTTTCGCATGCTCAAACAAAAAACTGTCGAAGTAAATTGGATCTACTTCAACAGTTTTGTTTTTGTTTCTTAGGAATAACCTGGGATTTTAGTAGCTTCCGCTGTAATAAACATAGACGGAGCCGCTTCCTAACCAATTCCACAGCCAGGCGGCATCGCTTACCGTCAAGTTCACACAGCCATGACTCTGGCGATAACCAAAGCCGTTATGCCAATAGGTGCCGTGCAAACTAATTTCCCCATCAAAATACATGGCGTAGGGCACATTTTCAAGGCGATAGGCATCTTCACGTCCTTCCGCGCCGCTCATGGGTGCATTGGCTTGGCGACCATAAATTTGGAAAACACCGGGACGCGTATCCCAACCGGGCAAGCCGCTCGAAATCAGCGTGGCGAAAACCATTGTACTGCCATCATAAGCCGTCAAAACTTGTTCATAGAGATCAACTGCCACCCAGCGTGAGCCAACTCCCGCTTGCGGAGGCACATTGCGCACCAAACCAACTTTGGTTTGGGGTACCCACATACCCGGACCAACCAAGTACCAATTCCAACCACCGGCTACGGCTGTTGCACAGACTGTAATGCGGGTGTAGCGCCACAGACGCATATCTGAACTTTGGACAGGTTCACCACCCGGACTAGCACTCGCATACACTGATTGAACAATCCAGCCGAAGTCATAGCCGGGGAAACCTTCTAAAGCAATGCCCGTGAAATAGGATGGATCAACTTCTTCAAGATGGCTGGCGTGCATCCATTCCCCTTTATTGATTTCGTACCAATCGCCAATGCGTTGACGTGGGGTAATAAAATGATAGCCATCGAGAAAAGTGTATAGAATTTCATCACCACCATATGGGCCATTATAGACAACAGCGGGTGACACTTTGACGCGCATAAAAATATAGCCGGACACAACGCCCATATTGTAGCCAATATTTTGGCCGGGACCGCCAAGTCCACAGTCCTGCGCATTGCCTGACTGATCCATTTCTGCAGGAGAAGTTTGTTGGGTTTCAGCAATAGCTGATTGAGTCGGTAGCATATTTGCGCCTAAGACCATAACCAAGAGTAATAAAGCTAAAACCCGCCAACGTGCAGTGTGCATACCAATAACGCTCCTCTTCAAGAATATTAGATTCTTTACCTTTGACGATTTTGTCTTAAGCATACTTACAGAATCGAGATTTGCTCAAGGGGCAGACGCAAAAATAGGGAAGCCGTAGGGCATCCCTAAACCAAACGTCAATTTTGCGTGGGTTAAGTCTAGTTAGCGCTAACCGCATCTTCAATGGAATCATACACATTGAAGAATTTATCAAAACCAATGATTTCTAGAACGCGCATCACCTTGATATTGGGGGCGGCTAGTTTTACATCGCCACTGTTTTCACGACAACGCGTTAAAACATCAGCCAAAATGCGCAAGCCTGCACTGTTCAAATAATTGGTCTGCGAGAGATCAAGGACAATTCTATGCGTCCCGTTATCAATCGCCTGACCGAGCTCCGATTCAAGTTGATGTGCCCCGTCCGTGTCAACACGGCCATCAATTTGATAAATATGATTACCATTTTGTTCTGTATGGGTAATGGTCAGCACAGGTTTACCCCCCTTTGTATGGTTGAATGCAACTAGCTTAATCTAAGTATTAAAGGGAATCTTGATTTTGGCAAGTTTGATTTGGCGCGAGCCCCCACAGTAGCGGCGACAGTAACCGTCTAAATCCAGTCTAAGGATCACTCACAACAAGCGCATGTGAACAGATGATTCCATGGCATCAAGGTCGTTAGGATCATATAGAAACACACCTGTTCCATTGCTTATCTAAAACTCACGTTACTAAAATAGTTGTCAATAATATTTCCATGCCTATACTTATAGAGGCATGGTTATTTCTTTAAGTCTGTAATTTAGATCAAAATCTTATTCACAGTATTCGCGGGCTAATTTATAGTTTGCGTAAAGCTGACAATTGCTGAATCAATCGCCGATGGATCACATGGAAACATCAAATAAAAAGCAATCAAATTTAAAAATACTACTGTCAATCGTATTGATGTTATGTTTTATAGGTTTACTTATCTATGTGATTCATATTTTCGGTCAAGACATAAACGACTATACAAATTCATTTAGACCCGCCTCGCAATCCATATTTACCCGGAAAGTCTTATATAATTACTGGGATACGGGTGGTTATGCCTATCCTCCCCACGGCATTCTTTTATTTATGCCTTTTGACTTGTTACCCCTAGAGCTAGCTGATACAGCATGGATAACCGTCAATACGTTATTGGTGATATTTGTCGCTATTCAGTTTAGACGCGAATTCCATGCTCCTAAAATCGCGCCTTGGCTGGCCCTTCTGAACGTATCCATGGTTGGATTTATGATGAACGCTCAAATTGAGGGCTTTATCTTGTTGGGCGTCTATTTGTCTTACCTAGCCTTTAACCGTTCTTTTGCCAACCAACCTTATCCACCCAAAGTTTATAAGATTGCGATCCTGAGCGTTAGTTTATTTCTTATCGCGGTGAAACCCACATATCTGCTTTTACTAGGCTTAGCCATTGCCGGACGTATTTGGCGTTGGCCGTGGAAAGAGAAATTAATCGTTGTCGCGCCTGTTGTAATTGCCACTATTGGCCTGCTTTTATTCCTAGAAAAAGAAACGATTCATAACTATTTAACTATTTATCAAGACGAAAAGTTTTTCTTCATCGGCCAAACATCCTTATCACTCTATGATGGATTGCCCGAATCCGCCATTTCATTAGGCTTTATCTATCTATTGACAAGCATGATTATTGGCTACGTTGTCTATCAGTTTATTTATAAACAATCCCCGTTAGATGCTGGCCATATGGGATTATTGATTTGTTTAAACATGTTGATTATGCCCTATGTGATTTATCACCATTTTATCGTGGTCATTCCGGCTTTTATTTATGTTGCTAAATATCATCTAAAAGTAGCCGCCTTTTGCTATATTTTAGCCAACACCCTCATTCTTAGAGCCATTTTTGGAATTGATTTAATTGTTCTTGATTTAGCCTACATTGTGGTTTTAGTCATGGCCATTGTGCTGATACAAAAATATGACGAACCCCCGCTATTGTCGGATCCTCAGCAAAATAGCATCGCTCCCTCTTCGGAAATCTAGGGCCCCCACGGTGGCGACAGCGGTAACTGGTTAAACCCACCCCAAGAATGACCCATAATCAGCCCCCGTGGACGGCTAATTCCCTGCCCGAAAGGTGATGCCAGATGCAGACTCATCACACGTACATCAGGGGTTAAGCGGGACGTCAATCGCGTATCAAGACGAACAATTAGCCAGTGATCATAATAATAGAGTTGCGTGGTGCCATCCGGAAAGCGGGCATATTCCACCGGCACGCCTAAATCCAGAATAATATCTGCCAAACGAATTTGATACGCATCATCTATAAAAATAGGGAATTGCATTTCCAGAAACGCGATCGTGCCCTGATCAAAAACCATATAGCCCTGATAGCCTTGCGGATATTGCCATTGCACACTTTGTCCGGACTCAGCAATTTCAATAAACAGAGTTTCGCTTGAGGTGTCGAGTTGGGTGAGGGCTTGCTGGGGACTTGTTTTAGCGGGGGTAATGCCGTGCCAGCACACATATTGCGGCGCACAGGTTGTGTAGGTTTGCCACGCTGATTGATAATTTTGGCGAGGACGTGTAAGATACACTAAGCTACTCCAGAACAATAGGAGAAGCATTAAGATTCTTAAAAAAAATTGCATTAACCAATCATTCCTTTATTCATAATAAGGCTGAGATTTGCCCTTAATATAACGGTTTGCTACCAACTTACTGACATTTCCCCAACCTTAAAATTTACTTTAAAATTTCAATTATTTGAGTCAAACCCATGTGATTTTTGGTTTAGGTTGTTATAATGACGCGCTGTAATCGCTAAGTAACAAAGTTAAGGGACTATGGTTTTTTCATTTAAAATTGAGGCTAAAGCAGGTCCTGCGCGAGCAGGCGTTTTTAGTACACCTCATGGTGATATTCCTACCCCCATTTTTGCACCGGTGGGCACCCAAGCCACTGTCAAAGCGGTTACCCCTCGTGATCTGCAAGAGATGAATGCTAGCCTTATTCTAGCGAATACCTATCATCTACATTTACGCCCCGGTGATGAACTGGTGCGCGATATGGGCGGCTTGCATGAATTTATGCAATGGCATGGCCCGATTTTAACGGATTCGGGTGGTTTTCAGGTCTTTAGCCTAACGGATCTCCGTAAAATTGATGATGATGGCGTTAGTTTTAAGAGCCATTTAGATGGCGCTATGCTCCGCTTAACCCCTGAAAAAGCAATCGCCATTCAGCATAATCTTGGCCCGGATATCATGATGGCCTTTGATGAATGTGCCGTCCCTGATGATCGCGACGTTTCAATTGCGGCGATGGAACGCACCCATGCTTGGGCCAAACGGTGTGTTGAATATCATTACACACATGGCGATCCGAACAAACAAGCCTTATTTGGGATTGTCCAAGGTGGCGTTTTTCCTGATTTGCGCGCGCAATCTGTTGAAGCAATTACATCCCTCAACTTACCCGGTTATGCCATTGGTGGTCTAGCCGTGGGAGAAACCAAAGAGCAAATGCTCCAGACTTTGGATGTCACCTTACCCATGATGCCCGAAGATAAACCTCGCTATTTGATGGGCGTCGGTCGTCCAGAAGATTTGATTGAGGCGATTGCACGCGGGGTAGATATTTTTGATTGTGTTCTGCCCACCCGTGAAGCACGACATGGTGCGGCGCTAACTCAAAATGGACGGCTCAATATGCGGGCCAAGAAATTTGAACGCGATCAACATCCCATTGATGAAACTTGTACGTGTTATGCCTGTCAAAATTTCACACGGGCATATATTCGACACCTTTTGAAAGCAAAAGAGATACTCGGCCTCCATTTGTTGAGCATCCATAATTTGACCTATCTATTGCAATTGGTCCAAACGTTGCGCCAAAAGATTTATCAAGGCGAAGCGGCCTTTACAGAATTTGCCGATACCACACTTGAACGTTGGTATACCGCCCATCCAGAGCGGAGACCCGTCTTTTAAATTTTATCCAGCTAGACGGTGGCAGTATTTTTTGGTGTTATGATTACTCTATGATTGAAAGGACTCTTATTCTTTGAACTGGCTAGAAGCACTTATTCTCGGGATTGTACAAGGTGCAACCGAATTTTTACCAGTTTCTAGTTCAGGGCATCTCGTCCTTGTTTCATGGTGGCTAGGACTTGATGCACCACCGTTGATTTTCAGTGTGACCGTTCATCTTGGCACCACAACGGCGATTCTAATTTATTTTTGGCATGATTGGTGGAATCTTCTCCAAGCGGGCATTCATTCATTACGCTCCCGCAATTTTAAACTAGAACAGAACCCTCAACTTAAACTCTTGGTTTTCCTGATTATCGGAACCATCCCTGCCGGGATTTTAGGCATTCTTGTTGCTGACTATTTTGAGGAAGTTTTTGCAACACCCTTATTAACGAGTTTCAATCTTCTTATTACGGCTAGTTTACTCATATATGGGGAATGGGCAACGCGCCATCATGGTGCGCTGTCGACAAAACAGTCTGCAGAAAATGCAACAGATACAATGCCGCCTGCTGACGATGAATATCCTCCGTTAAGTTTTGCGGATGTGATCATCATTGGCTCAGCACAGGCGATGGCAATTATGCCGGGTATATCACGATCAGGGAGTACCATTGCCGCTGGAATGGCACGGGGCTTGACGCGTTCCAGCGCAACCCGTTTTAGCTTTTTATTGGCGACGCCGATTATCATTGCCGCGGGTGCCAAACAACTCCTTGACCTTATCACGTCGGATGTTGCCATGACGGAAAACATGGAGATAGTTTTGGCGGTTGGCTATGTTTCATCAGCAATTGTTGGCTATATTTGCATTGTGTTGCTGTTGCGCTTAGTGCGTCGCTATGGGTTCTATGGATTTGCGGTTTATTGCGTCTTGTTTGGATTAGCTAGCTTGGGAGGAGTCTTGGTGCGAGGATAAGATTCGCATGAGACTAAATGCCCAAAGTGCAAAACGGACTCTCGCGATCATGACACTCGCTCTGGCAGGTTGTCGTGGTCCTATTCGTGCGCTTACGCCAACCCCCGAAATTATCCCCATTCGTCTGACCACCACCAGTAGTACTGCTCCGCTTTTACAATCCCTCGCTTTAAACTATCAGCCAGAGAACAAATTGGTTAGCATTGTTAATCAGCCCGATTCAATTTATACCGCGCAACATCTTTCGGCCACAGCTAATACCCCCGAACCCAACCATCCTCAATATGTACTTACCACATACTATCCTCCTCAGAGCCAAGCCTGGGCCGCCCCTATTGGTCAAGATGGTCTCGCTATCATTGCTCATCCTTCTTTAAACCTCGATTATTTAACCGCGCTTGATCTCCGTAACATCTTTTCTGGCTTAACTTATGAATGGTCAGAAATAACACCCTCGGCCACGCAACGTATTGTGGTTGTTGGACGTGAGGAAACCTCAGCTTCACGCCAAGTATTTGAAGAAATTGTTTTAGGTCAACGCTCCATAACCCCCGCCGCACGCCTCGCCACATCAAGTCAAGCTATGTTGGATATAGTTGCCTCGACCCCTGGTTCTATTGGCTTTATCAGTGCCGCACTGGTGACGCAAAATGTGCAGGTGGTTAAGATTGCCACGGATCATAATTCCCCTGCTCTAACACCTACGCTCGAAAATATTTATAATGAAACCTACCCTCTCCGCATGCCGCTGTTGATTGTCGGACCCCGTCCACCCACACCCGGTGACGGCTATTATGAATTTATTGCATGGGCTCAATCCGATGGCCAAAAAATTATTGCTAATCGTTATGCTCCCTTACCTAATCTTGATTGAAACTTTTAGATATTTAAGCAAAGCAAGGGCCTGCAGACCCTAGAATTGAACATACCAAGGTGACATGTGCGCCTTGTCTGGAGAGTAACTCAGAACTCATCTGATTCTAGGCTTAACCCTAAACCAAAAATTACATTATTTAAGTATTACCTTAATGGCGACAAATTGGTTATGATAGGAAGGTGCTATTAACTGATATCTGCCAGAAAAGAGATTTTAGATATGCCGCAAGTCGGTTTAATTGGTGACCCTGTTGCCCATAGCATTTCGCCAGCGATGCATAATGCCGCATTTCAGGCACTCGGCTTAAATGATTGGCGCTATACACTCTTACCAACCCCGCTTCCGGAGCTACCGCAACGGGTGGCGAGTTTACGTGACCAATTTTGGGGAGCCAATGTCACCATACCGCATAAACGCCATGTCATTGAATATCTGGATAATGTGGTTTTAGCCGCGCGCAGTATTGAAGCGGTCAATACGATTATTCGCGAGGATGATCGTTTGGTGGGGCATAACACCGACAGCGCTGGATTTGTGATTGACTTAGAAAATCATGGCGTGCAGATTCATGGCCGCAATGCCCTTGTGTTGGGTGCTGGGGGAGCCGCTCATGCCGCTGTGTTGGGTTTAGCTAATCGGGGGGCCACTGTCACCGTCATGACACGCCGTGAACCCAAAGGGTGGGATTTGCGCCAACGGGTTAAACGGGGTGTTTCTCATAAATTTAAGATCAATGTGGCACCCTATGCAAAATTGGCAGATATTGCGCCGACGGTTGATTTAATTGTGAACACAACACCATTAGGAATGCATCCGAATATTGATGCGTCTATTTGGCCAGTTGAGATAGATTTGCCAGACAACGCGGTTGTTTATGATATGGTTTATCGTCCCGCTGAAACAAGATTGATGAAACAGGCGAAAGAAGCGGGTTTAACTGTTATTGGCGGGTTGGGGATGCTTGTCAATCAGGGTGCACTCGCCTTTGAACTTTGGACAGAGAAACAAGCACCGCTAGATATTATGTGGGAAGCGGCCCAACGTGCTTTAGAAATTGATAAAGCATAGATTTTATTATATTGATTGCTGAGGG
>JBNLCD010000209.1:0-8846 GCA_050303635.1 Anaerolineae bacterium | reverse complement strand
TATGCCCAAATCTTGGAGATAGTCGAGATTTTGGGTGATACCTTGTAAGTCACCGCCGAAGAAATCGAGATTGCCGCCATCTTCCCATTTATAGGGTGTTTCGCCCCAGACCCGTTGTTGAGTGCTGAAATCACGCAAGGTATATTCATCATCTTGCACATCATTGGACGGATCACCATTGGCAAAGCGATCCGGGAAAATCTGGTAAAAGACTTCATCCCGAATCCACAAGGGGGCATCATAATCCGCGACCAGATTAAAGGCATGGAAATCAGGCGCGTCGGCTTCACTTACGCCCAATTGGTTGTAAAAATAGAGGCTGTTTTCATCCATCATCATGAAGGTGTAGTCGATATGGGGTTGTTCGACTTTAAAATCTGTTTCCCAGATTTGGCTGGTGCCGAGCGTTTCTTTGGCTTCCATAAACATCACCCGAAATTCACCATCCATCATGGCGCGCATGACCACAGCTTGAAAAACGTGATCCAACGGGGTGCGTAAACGGATTTGCACCGTTTCGCCTAATTTGGGCAACGGATTGGAGACATAAACGGCTGAACCATCATGATGGACACGCTCAGCCCATGAGAGATTTTGCGTCATTGCAGACCTTTCGCGAAATAAATTCTCACTGTCTGGTATACATAGAATAAATCTGGCGGTAGTGGCTATTTGGAACTGATGAGACTTTTTTCAGCGGACGGGATGTATCCCGTCCCTACATAAGATGTTTTCACGACAAGGTTTCGTAGGGACAGCATACATGCTGTCCGTGAAGACTACATAAGCCTGTCATAATGTTGCCGCTACCACTTCACATTTTGTCTTGCCGATTGTAGCGATAGGGTCACGGAATTGGCAATCCACACCTTCATATGACGCGCAATCTACACCTTAATTTTGATGATCTACACATCGCTTTCAACCTGAAGCCACGCTATAATACATGGTGTCACTGACTTAGCCAAAGGAGAGTGTCGCGTGTCTGAAAAGCGCGAAGTTTATAAAGTAAATATTGCCGGAGTCGAGCGCGATCTACCCCTATTTGAAGTTGCGCCGGGTGTCCGTATTGCGATTGTCAATATTTTAGGGGATAACGAACTCGTCAAGACCGCCGCGCGGGAATTGGCCATGAAGCTGGCTAATCATAATCCAGAGGTATTGGTTACGGCGGAAGCCAAGAGTATTCCGTTGATTTATGCGTTGAGCACGGTCATGGATTTGCCATATGTGGTGTTGCGCAAAAAATATAAGCCCTATATGGGGGAAGCGATTTCTGCCGAAACTTTGTCGATTACCACCGGTCAACCGCAAACGCTCTTCCTCGATGAAAAAGATGCCAAGTTGGTCAATAATCGCAAGGTTGCGTTGGTGGATGATGTTATCAGCACTGGCAGTACCCTCCAAGCGATGCGCTTGATTATGGATAAAATTGGGGCGGAAGTTGTGGCCGAAGGTGCCATTTTCACTGAGGGCGATCGGGCGCAATGGACAGGTATTGAAGCGCTCGGTCATTTGCCGGTCTTTACCGAAGATGATCAATAAGATAGATTTCAAACACCGCTTCATTAGTGCAAAACTAGAATGCGTTTGGTTTGTAGCTTAGTCAATATATTTTGTCCAGAAAAAGCAAATTAACGACATCACTGGTAGGGGAGCACCGATGTGTGCTCCCGTTGCAAAAACAGAGATCATCGTATCACGGAAACTGTAACGAGGAGCATCAAATTTGACGCAAAAAGGCGATTTATGGCGGGTAGAGCTCCATTGCCATACCCACTACAGCAAAGATTGCTTGACCACCTATAAGCAAATGATCAAAACGGCCCGTCAACGCGGCATTGATAAGATTGCCATCACGGACCATAACACGGCTGAGGGTGCTTTGGTCTGGGCACAGGCCGAACCTGATTTATTCTTTGTGGGCGAAGAAATCATGACCAATCAAGGCGAAATTCTGGCCTTTTTTGTCAAAGAGACCATTCCACCATTTTTGACACCCCAAGAAACGATCCAACGCTTGCGCGATCAAGGCGCTTTCATCAGTGTTTCCCATCCTTTTGACAAATTGCGCAAAGGGGCGTGGAAAAAAGAAGAACTTGATGAAATTATTGAATTGGTCGATGCGATTGAAGTCTTTAATGCGCGGTGCTTCACGGCCAGCGAAAATGATGAGTCAGCTGAATATGCCAAAGAACATGATGTTTTAGGCACGGTCGGTTCGGATGCGCACCATCCGGTTGAATTGGGTAAAGCCACTCAATTGATGCAACCCTTCACGGATGTGCCAAGTTTTACCGACGCCTTGCGCACCGCCCAACCCGAAACTCGTTTAAGTCCGTGGTGGGTGCATGGTTTGAGCAGTCAGGCGAAATGGCAACGCAAATATTTGAAGCGGTCCCAACCTCTGCCCAATGGCAATCAACGCTAGAAGTGCTTTTGTTTTTAAGCAAAACCATAATGAGCCACGGCATGCCGTGGCTCAAATTCTTGGGTGAGTCATTCAGTTCGAACTAACGACGCAAGATGTACTTATGGATACGCTAAACGGGTTGAAGAATAAGTCGGATCCATCGTGTTACTGTTACTAAGACGATGGTTTCTATAGTTGAGCTAATAAATGTAATCCCAAATAAGTCATAGTTAGTATCAATGATTTCACTTAGAGAGGTGCTTCCAGTTTCGTAGTAGTCATCAGCCATGAGAATGAGTGGAAAGGCTATATGAATTATCAGAAGTACTAAGAATGAAATAACCAATATCTGTTTGATCTCATATGGATGAATGATGACATGGATCATACTCAAAAGCGGGATTAGTATCCAAAAGGTACCCAACCACGGGATACCACTCTCCTCAGTCCCAACTGGAATGCCAATCGCTAACGTCAGAAGACTAACTACAACCATAGATAAGAACCAACGCCATTTTGATGATCCTGCATTATATTTGGTTAGGCGATATGGTTGGGAATGTTCTTGCCGCGGTAAAGTTTTTATTGTGCTGATTAGAGTGTCGATATCATGATGAAAATTTTTATCGGTTATTTCAAACGCATTGCGTTCTGCTAATCCATATAAATTGACTGGGAGACTGTCTATTAAAGGCATTGACGCACCGCCAACCAATACAGGAATAACCCGTAATCCTTTATTTAAAGCTGTTTCCACTTCGAGTTTCACAAAATCGTTTGGATTATCCAGTCTGCGTCTACCATTTTGATCTTTGATAGTGGCCCAGTTTTTATTGATAACAATGAGTGCAATTTGGCATTGATCTAAAAAGTTTTCGATCACATCACGAAAAACTTCACCTGGTGGAATATTATCGATGTCCATAAAGACATTCTTTTTGCCAAATTGACTGCTTAATCTGTCGTAAATTCGCCCGACATAACCAGCACTGTCATCACGTCGATAACTAATAAAGATAGACGTCATTAGCTTACCCCTCTTACATCTTAAGCTATTAAGCCTTTAGAGTGAGTTTAATCTAAAATTTAGGTGGATTTGTATTACAAGTCTCCTAAACTTCCATGACTATTTGGTCAAAAACTCATGGACTAGCGACTGGAAATGATGCACGCCGTTTTCACGGAGCGCGGAGAAGCGACCTTGCGTATAAGCGCGCGATTGTAAACCGCGTTGCACCCATTCACAAATTTCAATATCTTCCTGCTGAATTTCGTCGCTGAAGGCAATGATTTGTTGCATGCTTTCCCAGCCTTCACCCGTCCCCGGTGCTTGAAAATACCACTCAAAAATGGTGAGCGTTTTGTCGTGCCCCACCGGAATAATGATGTTGATAGAGGTGTTGTCGAGATAGACATTGAGCATGACATTCGGGAAAATCCAGTAATAAAGCGCATCTTCTTCAGCTTCACCACTGCGCACATAGCGCCGATCACGGACTTCATGGTCATCCACCTGCCGAATCGGAGCATGTTGCTTGGAATAATAGCGGAACGTTTCGACTTCATATTTGTCGTAGTCAATTTCACGGAATAACCCCGGATGGGCAATCGGCAGATGATAGCCTTCGAGGTAATTATCCACGTAAACTTTCCAATTACAGTCAATGAGATAATCGCGCCGTTCAACGAGTTTCATTTCATCGAGTTGAAATCCGGCGGCGTAAATTTCAGCATGAATGGCTCCGTAAATACTGTTCATGGGTGGCGCAGTGGGGTCCAGATTGACGAAAATCCACGGTCCCCACGCTTCAACTTGAATCGGCGTGAGGCAAACTTGGCTGGCGTCCCAATCTTTGACGCCTTCAAATTCCGGCGCACGCATCAATTTGCCCTTGAGATCATAGGTCCAGCCGTGATATTTACATTGCAGGCTTTTACGGTTGCCGCGACCATTAGCGACGACAGCGACGCGATGGGGGCATACATTAAAAAAGCCGCGCAATTGATTGTCTTTGCCGCGCACAATGACCAACGGTTCACCCGCCACTTCACACGTGAAAAAATCGCCGATGCGGAGCACATCCTCAACGCGTCCGATGGGTTGCCATGTTTTCCAGAAGATTTTCTCTTTTTCGAGCTCTAAAAAGGCGGGATCGGTATACCAGCGCGCAGGCAAAGTTTTGGCATAGGCCAAGTCAGCAGTGGGGTTATAGTCACTTAAATCAAGTTGGGGCGGCATTGTTACACACCTTTCAAAATGAAAAATAAATCAGATGCAAGTTTTTTTAGGCTTGGCCAAAACTTTTATATTTTAGGGAGGATACCGCAATTGAATGAGATCGGAAACAGTAGCCCGGTATCTTAATCAGAATTGCAGACTATCCGGAAACCGCTGTTATCGCTTTTGAAATATGGAATGGAGTAAGAGCGATATGCACACGTCGCTTGCTTGTGATCACTAGAAAATGCGCCGCCGCGCATGACACGCCGATTATCATTATCGAGATCGAGATCATTGTGGCCAGCTTCCCAGTCGGTCAGCGTCCATTCCCAGACATTGCCGCTCATATCCATGACGCCGTAGTCTGATGCGCCGGCCGGATAGTGATTGACGGGGGTTGTCAGGCCGATTCCGGATTCTTCTGTATTGCAAACCTGACTCGCAAACTCATCGCCCCATGGATAAATTACGCCCGTGTCACCGCCTTGCGCCGCCCGTTGCCACTGTTGTTCAGTCGGGAGCGAGATAGCGAGGTCCGTTTCATCACTCAGCCATTGGCAGAAATCAAGCGCATCATACCAATTCACGTTGATTATCGGATGTTCGGCCTGCTCAGGTTGATATACGATGCCTTTGAAAGTCGCATATTGGGCTTTGGTGATGGGATATTTGGCCATGTAAAACTCAGGCACAGTGAAGCTCATCGGTTCGTCAAGATAACCGCCGGCATTGAGCGTAATTTGACCTGCCGGAACTTTAATAAACTCAAAGGGTGAAGGTAGCATCAAGATATGGGGAACTTCTAAGCGTGCTAACACTGATTTTTTGACAACCGATGTGGAGGCGGGCTGAGGTACTTGAGCAACTGACTGTCCCAAGGCTTGTTTGATGCCATCCGCTAACCGCGCACAATCGGGTTCAAGATCGGGCTTGCGTCGTATTTCGGCTGAATTTAACCACTGTAATTCGGCGATACTCTCCGGTAAGTTTGCAAAATTAGGCATACTGGCCCCTTTAACCAAAACCGGAATAACCATTTTCCCTTGTTGGAGCGCACTCTCGATTTCGATGCGCACAAAATCATTGGGTTGGTCAGCTCGTTCTTCAATAATACGTGCCCACTCTGGCCCAATAATGACCAAGACGGCATCGTTTTCGGCAATTTTTTCGGCTAAATAATCACGGAAATTCACGCCAAAGGGGATGTTTTCGACATCAAGGAAGACATTTTCAGCGCCAAAGTGTTGACACAGCAAGGTGTGGATACTATCTGTGACATACTGGCTATCATCGCGTCGGTAAGAAATAAAAATTTTAGGCATGGGAGTCTCAATCTCCACAAGACAAAATATAGTTCCATCTAGTCTAGCAAGAAGCCTATCTTCCAGCAAATTTAGCTAACCGTGCTGACAACAAATTTAATTGAGCGAGATGGGTTATACTGAACACGATAACCATAGAATAAGGGAGGCTTAGCATGACGGATAAACGAATAGTTTTCGATTTTGAAATTGATTTCAGCAATGGTGGTGGTCTACAAGGTCAAGAATTTCGGCTGGATATCGAGGGTGATGATATTTCCGATGAGGACTTGGCTGAGTATATCGTACGCGATATGCGCTTATTGATGGTGGGTGAGGTCAGAATTCTGAACAAACGCATCATTGAGGAGGCGCATAAACGGACCTCAGAGTAGTACCTTAATTTCATTAAAGAGAACACAATGTCAGCATTAAACAATACAGGCCCCGCCTTGCGCGATGGTCTTATTCTGCGCTTAGCCCAATCGACCGATGGCGAAGCGATTTATCAGTTAGTGGAAGATGTTTTTTATAAAGGCTTGGCGCAAAGTGTGCGCGAGATAATGGCCGCGCAACACGGCGAATTTTATGTCATCGAAGACACCGCCCAGCAACAAATTGCCGCTATAACTGGCTTAATTCCGTGCCAATGGCAATATGGTGAACAAGTTTTAGACGTTGGGCGCTTAGATGTGGTAGGTACCCAGCCTGATTATCGTCAGCAGGGATTATCTAGAGTAGTCATTGACGCGTGTCATGCCCTGAGTCAATCTTCTGGCCATCACTGCCAAATTGTGGAAGGTGTGCCGTGGTATTATCGCAAATTCGGCTATGAATATGCGGTGTCCGGCGTCAGTGAATTGACGTTGAGCATGAATGATTTGCCGCCTGCCGCAAGCGAATATCATATTCGTCCGGCTACAGTGGCGGATGTGCCGTTGTTGGTGGAGCTCTATAATCGCCAATGTCAGCCGCATGACATCACCCAAAAGCGGGACGAAACATTTTTTGAATACCAACTGAGCCATAATCTACAAGGCGCATTGGCCATTCAGTTAAATATGGTGCTCGATGAAACCGAGAAAGTTGTGGGTTATTTCGGCACATGGGCGGATAAGCCCTATGGCCAGATCATTTTACGTGAATTGGGTGTCGTAGATACAGCATTATATTCAGCAGTGCTCAAAAGCGTTTTACAACACATGCGCACCTATTTTGCAGATAACCGCGCCTTGTTCGATGATGATTTTGCCGGCGAGGTCTATATCACGCTTGGTGAGAATCATCCGGCGATTAAATTTGTTGCGTCAGAGGAGGCGATTTTCAAATCTGAATATTGGTATGTGCGCGTTGCGAATTGGCCGCATTTTCTCAATCACGTGCGACCCGTTTTGAATAAACGCCTGCAACAATCCAGTTTCAAGGCTTACACGGGCGATCTCAAGATTAGTCTTTATACCAAGGGGATTCAGTTAAGCATTGTGGATGGCGCGATTCAAACTGTGGAAGCGTGGCAACCCCCGGATATGAGTTATCGGACAGCGGCTTTTCCGGATCAGACGTTTAGCAAATTGGTCTTTGGACATCGTTCGCTAGCGGAAATTCAACATATGTATCCCGATTGCCGCGTTGATGCGTCAACCGCGCCATTGTTGGGCACTCTGTTCCCGCCACAATCGGCGTGGGTGATTTATTAATGCACGGAGATGATATAGAAACAAATTTGTAGAGCAAGGGCCTGAAGACCCTTGTTAAGAGGATTTGTAGGGCCACGGTATGCCGTGGCCTGTTATATATCAGCAGAAGTTTTTTCGCTGGATTTTCGGCTATTTCTTGACCCATTCTTCATAAAACAGCACCCAATCTTGGGAGGTGGTTACATCGTAATAATAAATGCCAGCCCCGCGCACCAGATTCCGATTTGAGCCAGCTTCAGTAACGCCATCTTGGGCGGCAGACAGGGCATTTTCGAAATTTTCGATATCTTCTTCGGTATCGTCAGTGGCCAGCGCGATGATAATATCGACATCATCATTGACGCTGTGCGCGGCATCGGCATAAATTTTAACCTGATACGCAAACCATTCTTTATAATCGTCGCTATCTTTAAGGCCGCTTCCATAAGGACGCACCACCATTTCATCCACAATAAACGCTAATTGTTGTTTATAGCGCGGACTCCAACTGGTGGTGGGGTTGCCAAAAGCCACAGGTACACCGGGATCAGCCGGACGATAATCGGGCGGGACACTAATGGATAATAAGCCGCCTTGGTCATCGGCGACCGTGTCTAAACTGCGGACGAATTGGACAAAACTTTCGCTTTCGTCTACAACATCATAGGCCTGCAAATGCACACCATCATAATCCCAATCACGCATGGCTCTTTCGGCAAAGGAAATATAGTTAATCCGTGATGAGGAATTCGTATAGAGGTCGCGCTGTTCGATATAAATCCACACCAAAACTTTCATATCCGGGTCAATCTCGTGGACCATTTCGCGAAATTGTTCCGCGAAATTATGTTCAACATAACTCAAGTCGGTGGGGTCCCAAAAGCCAGCTTCAACATAAATCATATCAATATTATTTTCATGCAGACGGTCAACCATCGCCTCAACTTGCGTGCGATTCGGTTCGGTCTGTGTCCAATTCCCCGCACCCAGCCATGCACGGTTATGGTAATCCGACAGTTCAGTATCCTGCACACCCGGCAAGAAAATTTGCACCAAGCCCCACACGCCAATAATGCCAATAATGGCGACAATTACAACGATCCACCACGGCATGGATTGTTTAGTGCGGCGCACATGGCCCCGGGTGGAGCGACGACCTCTATTCGCCGCGAGATGTTCTTTTAATTCACTCATGCTGAAGGGTCATCCTCATCATCCACGCCATGCACATAATC
>JBNLCD010000208.1:0-8866 GCA_050303635.1 Anaerolineae bacterium | reverse complement strand
GCGTACCTATCCAGACCACGTCGTAGTCATGCGGATCGATGGTTGCGCAGAAAATGGGTGCAACGGCATCAGGGCCAAATATCAAATTATTGTTACTCGCATACCAATGTAATCCACCATCAACGCTCTTGAAAATTCCAGCACGCGCATCAGTGACATACATTTCATCAGGGTTATCCGGACGCATACGGATGTCATAGCCTAAACCACCCGGTGGACCGCCTAAGGGTTGCCATTGCGAGGCTTCATAGGCAGGTGTTCCTATATTTAATCCGGCATCATTTGCAGTTGAGTCTGGGTTACTGGTTGATGGCGTTAATTCACCACCCAGCGCTACAAGATTAAACTCATCAATTTCAGCGACTACACCTTCGCCAATACTCCGCAAGCCAATTTGGCCGCCCGTCAGACGCGTTGTATCAGTGGCGGATAGCATCAACTCATTATTTATGCTAACGACATGCGAATCGGCTTGAACATTAACCTCAACTTCGAACCAATCATTGATCAGAGGGAATCCTGTACCGTCTAACTCGGCTGAGCCAGTGAAACCCAAAACCGCATATGCCGGATTGATGACAATTTCATAAGCCTCATTCTCGACACTGCGATAGGTAAGGATAACCTCACCCGCATCGGCCACAAATCGGATGTTAAACGCGAGCAAGAAATCAGCAACGGGTGGTTGATAAACCGCCGCACCATCTTTGCTAAGTTGTAATACGCCATTTGTTACAATAGCGTTGGGCAACAATTCCCAATCGGGTAATGTAGGGTTATCAAAACTCTCGCGATATCCACCATCTTGCGCCGTGGCAAAAGGCGTGATGAGGAATATGATCATAATCAAGAGGGGCAGGCATTTTTTCAGAGTGAACATGAATTTATGCCTCGCTTTTTAGTTTGTTAGATTGATGCGATAGACACCCTCGCCATCTGTTGCTACATACAAACGCTGGCTATCGGCAGAAATTGCCAACCACATGGTGGCACGATTGTTTAAACCATCACTGAATTTAACCCATGTCTGCCCGCCATCTGTAGAGCGATAGACTCCACTATTGCGATCACTGGCATAGACTATTTGAGAGTTATTGGGGTCAAAAAGAATATCGTGAATGGTGCTGTTCGCTTCAAGTCCTGTATAGGCCATTTGCCATCTTGAACCACCGTCAAAACTGCTAAATATGCCAAGCATATGCAGACCAAGCAAGATATGTTGGGAATCTGTCGGGTCAATGGCGATGGTATTCGTACGCTGGGGTGCAAAGAGCATATCAGGGTCGGTCACACTTGGATTGGTAAGTGAACTCAAGTCTAGCTGTATCCAGGTATTGCCACCATCTGATGACTTGAATAGACCATTTTCAGCGGCAACAGCATAAATAACCTGAGGATTAGCTGGGTCAATAGCTATTTCACCGATTGTTGAGTTCTTCAGTGTTTCATTATCAATTAAAGTCCATGTCTGACCGGTATCATGGGATACAATGATACCTCCGGCAGGATTGCAGGGAGCATCGCCGCGCATGCATAGATCACCATAACCCGCATAGATAAGATTGGGGTCTAGTGTGGTAAAAGCATAAGTTAACACAGTGCCACGTATCCCTTCAGGTGGTACGTGCACTGTCCAACTGTCGCCCCGATTTTGCGACTCGATGATAACCGGGCCATCCCCATCCGATGCCCATATTTGGTCGGGATTTGATGGATTTAAAGCAATCGTGCCCCATTCTGCCAAGATAGGATGCGGTTCACCCGGTTGGAAGTTACGCAACCCTTGCCAACTCAGACCACCATCATCGGTACGCCAACCGCCGCTCCGCCCAATGACATACACGCGGTCGGCGTTGGTGGGATCAACCACAATATTAAATATTTGAGCACCGGTATAGCCCTGACTGGCATTAACCCATGTCTGCCCGCCATTCTCACTGAGAAAAGCGCCACCTTGATAATTATTAGCAAATAAGCGGTTGGAATCACGGGGATCACATTGTAAATCAATTGGCCAACCTGCCCGGACACCCGGAGGCCCCCAATCTCCATCACTGGTTACCTGTGTCCACGTTTGCCCACTATCTTCACTGCGATATATCGCCGCCGCACTACCCGCATAGGCAATATTGGGGTCGATTGTGCAAATTTCGACAGCGGAGAATTCTTCATTAACCCGTTCAAGCGGTGGTTCAAAAACATGTTCCAATGTTTCGCCACCATCTGTCGTGCGATAGATGCCGGCTGGAGAATAACCTTCTTGCTGTAAATACTGGATTTGGGTAAATCCCATTTCATGCCCCACCGCGGCTAATAAGATGTCAGGATTTTGGGGATGCATGTATAAACTACCGACATACAATCCTTCGAAACCATGTTCTTTACCCAAAATTTGCCATGTTATGCCGCCATCAGTTGATTTAAGAACACCTAAACCACCCCACGGTTCTTCGACATCATTCGGCGTTTCGGATTCACCGACACCACCCCGGTCAAAGATTCCGGTTGAAACATAGAGCACATTCGAATTACTTGGATCAATCCACATATAACGGGTTAGAGCAGAGGGTACCCCGCCATCCCAGATTTTCGTCCAATTTTCACCACCATCCGTGGTTTTGTAGATGACACCTCCATCTCCTAAACTCCAAATGAGGTGACCACCCAACGAAACAATACTTGTCTCGCCCATTGCATAAACAATATCTGATGATTGGGGGTCAATCGTGAAACCCCTAAATGTTAGTTCGTCCCACTCATTGACAATGCCGTTATCTTTTTGCATCCATGTTTGGCCACCGTCAGTCGATTTATAGATATGTCCGGTGACATCTGTACCAGCCCAGATGATTTGGGGGGTAAGCGGGTCAACGGTTAGACTAAAGATTGGTCGCCAATCAGCCGTTGGTCCCATTTGAGACGGGATGCCATTGTTGCTAGGATGCCACGTCAGACCATTATCCGTGCTGATGTGAACCCCGGCGAAGTTGTCGGTCACATACCAGATATTCGGGTCAGCAAAATTGTAGCGAATATCGTAGCCCAAGCCGCCCGGTGGGCCACCGGCCCGAGTCCAAGTTAGGCTTGTTTCTCCTGATCCTGATGATTGTTCGGGTACCTCAGTTGAATCGGTAACACTAACTTCCTCCACAGGTATCACTGACAGACTATCGATATCAACGAAACCGTCCAGAACTTCAAACCCAAAACCACCTGCGACGGATTCGTATCCTTCATCCTGAACAGTTAAGATTTGGGCTTCATTAAGCAATACAGTATGGGAATTGTCACTGATAACTAAATCAAGATTGATCCACTCATCTGGTGGAAGCGGAGTGCTTAGAGTAGCTAAATTTTCGACAGCACCTGCCATTTCACTTTGTAAAATGGACATATCTTGATTGAGAAGGAATATATAACTTTGGCTTTCGTGGACACGATAAGTCAACGCGATAGAACCATTATAACGCAGACGCACCGACATGGTAAAATTATGCCAATCGCCGCCATGAGAAGCCCGGTCGCCTGCTGGAATATGCAGAATGCCGTCAAGTGCAGTGGTATTGGCGGTATGTTCCCAACCGGGAAGGGTTGGGTCGTCGAATGTTTCCGTAAAACCATTCGTTTGCGTAAAGCTAGCGGATGGTTTTAACAGATTTACGCTCAATAAAACAAGAATGAGAATATACCGTAATTTCATTGTCTTATCCCCCAATGAGATAAGTATCTCATGATTTGAAACAGTTTCTCCGTTATATTAGATAGATGTAAAGATTTTTAGCGAACGTTGCTATAGGGTCATAACATAGAGGGGGAGTACCGATTTGAGGAGCGGAATGAGGACATACTACCGGGAAATATAGCACGTCAAAGAGAGTAATGTTTCTTAAATCCCCGTAAAGACTTGGATGAATTTAAAAATTTAATAACAAAAGTATCTGTGTTGTGTCACTATTATTTTTAGTGCCCCCTGTACTAGCCTGAGCAAATAAGTTCTGCATAATTAATTTACTCAGACTACCCTATAATCAGTATACACCAGAAAAAGATATTATGCTTTCTGGTCAAGTATTAGCACTGTTTAGTCATTGCAAAAATCTACTATCCCACAGTTTGCTGTATGGATAACAGGCAAAATCTATGCCTACAAGATGATTTGGCACAATATGCCAATACAAGAACTTGGCTTTTATTTCCGTTTGCCATGAATGATTTGATGCACTCGCTGAGAAGATAAGCCTAACTGACGGGCAATTGTGGTAATTGAAACGCCATCCTGATATTTTTGCAGAATTAATGCATTTCGAACGGTCTGTCTGGGAGTGTTATTGTTGATGGGTTTAGATGAGGATTGCTTGTAAAAATACAACACCCTCAAAACATACTGAATAGCAGTTTCAAGGGTGTGGCAGGATGTGTCCCCACAGGATCTCGACGACGGATCATTCCCCTGTAGGATCAAAAAACCTCATCTGTATATACTAAGCGGCGTCCCGATAGTAGTCACGGATGACGCCACCGCCATATCTCAGTCCAAGCCAAGTCGGTGATATTGGCTACACAGTTAAAGATTAATGGTAGATTTGATATAAATCAAAAAAGGCACTGGAGGTAGAATTTCAGTGCCTTCATAGGCTTTTAATGGTGTTGAAAATGAATAATCTGGTGAATTCGTTGTTGGGAAATGCCATAAATCTGGGCTAATTGGTTCAGACTTTCGCCTTGCTCATATATTGACCGAATAATATCGTTGCGTTTGGTGAAATTTACAACCTGCTTCTTGAGTAAATAGAGCTCGTTCCGTAAGGCTTCCATCAAGGTAGATTCTGCGACTACAACGCTGTAGCGTCTTATGGGTTCAAAGCTACGTGGGGGCAATAACATGAGTCATCCCGAAATTTTTTGTAAAGGATGACGAAGCAAAAAGAAAAGACCTCTGAGTAGACTGAAAGGTGATCAAACCACAGTCACAAAGGGGTCTTTTCATGTCAAATAATGCCAGAGAACACAAGATTTCACAAATTTATCTGCAGAAATTAGAGCAATTTATTGAGGAATTAGTGATTGATTTGGATACTTATCTGGATAAACGTCTAGTTCGCACTCTCGTATTGACGTTGCAAGCCATCCTGAAATTTAGACATAATGCGAACGGGCTTCTGTTAAGCGAGCTCGGAGGTTATATCCTCAGTCCGCGCCAAGCGCCGGCTGGCACGAAACGCATTAGTAATCTATTGTGCTCACCCAAATGGACGTATCGGGTTATTGCGCGTTTTTTGTAGCGACGGGCGGATCAACGGGTCACTGAACTGGTCGCAGATGGGGAAACGGCGTTGGTGGTGTGGGATGGAAGTGTGTGGGAAAAGCCCGAAAGTTTAGCCAGCGAAGGATTATGTGCAGTTCGATCGAGCAACGGCGCACCGGCTCAAGCGTATTAAACCGGGCTACTATAATCCACCAGGCGGACGCCCCATTCATGTGCCAGGTCTCAATTGGATGTGTTTATTGGTCTTAGGGATGCGCGGTACGCCCAGTTTAGCGGCCATGCGTTGGTGGATGCAAGCTGTCATTCATGTGTGGGATCGCGGCACCGTGGCTCACGGAAGTCTTGCAATATCCCGTGCGTTTTGTGGTCCGTTGGACCAAAGCTTATCGTCTCAAGGATGACCAAGGGGCGCGCAAAGCATGGCAGATCACCCGCGGTAAACATTTCCTAGATTGGGATGCCCGCCGTAAATGCTGGCGCAAGACGGGTATCTATTTTTGTGAAGTCACCCATCCCACATACCCCACCACGCTACTCTGGTTAGTTGTTTCCTGGCCCGGCAAAGGCAAAACACCGCTGTATCTGTTAACCAATGAACCCGTGATGGATGTGGACACGACTTGGCGCATCGTCCTCATTTATATGCGGCGCTGGCAAGTAGAAATGAGTTTTCGCTTCACCAAAACTGAACTCCTATGCAATCCCCGCGTCTGTGGCATTGGCACACTCGTCTCAAGTTGCTCATGCTCGTGGCACTCGTCTACGCTTTTTTACTGTCACTCCTGGAGCCCCATCTCGAGGCCATCCATCGTTGGTTGTTCCGTAACTTTGACCATCGCACAGGCAAGCGGCACCTTCAGGTGAAGATGCCGCTCAAATTATCCAAAGTTAAAACATAGAATTAATTTGAGTTGGAAAACTTCGAATTACTATTACGTTAATGTCAACATTTAAAGGCCATGGTTAGTTTAGATCTGTTTTGTTATAGTTTAGGTAATGGAATATTGAGTGGAGTCAAACAAAAACTGATGGCAGTTACACTCAAAGATGTACAGATGATCAAAGCCTTATCGCATCTTACACATAGACAACATGAGCAATTAGCTCAGGTGATGTATCGACGCGATTATCAACCCGGCGAATTTATTTTCTTCGAAGGTGAAATAGCACATGGTATTTGGTTTATACTCCACGGTAAAGTGCGTATTATTAAACACTCGATGGGGGGACGAATTCAAGGACTGTGCATTACATCCCCCGGAAAATGCTTTGGCGGATGTCCTTTATTTGACGGTGATATCAATCCGGCCAGTGCACAAGCTTTAGATAATGTAACACTTCTTATCCTTGATGATAAAAGTCGTGCAGAATTAGAACAACGTGATCCTGATTTCCTTTGGACATTATTGCAAATTTTTAGCCAACGTCTTGATCTTCTATCTAAGTTAAGCGAAGGACTAGGTGCATGGAAAGTCTCGACACGCATTAATGATTGCCTAGTCACTCACTGCAATGAAGAAATGGTTGTAGCCCTCACTCATGAAAAACTTGCCGAAATGGTAGGTACAGCACGCGAAGTTGTGACACGCCATCTACAAGATCTGGAAAAAAACAATATTATTCAGACGGAAGCTGGCCAAATCACAATTTTAGCCATCGAAGAACTAAAAACCGGTTGCTTAGCCCGAATGTGACTTAAGTTACATCCTTAGTTTTCCTCAGTTATTACAATAACTTCAAGATTGGTTGAGAGACTGAGGGGAAAGCTCATGGCCATAGACTATGAAGAGATTTCTAAATTAAGTGTTTTTGCAAGTTTGGAGCCACTTACCCTAGAGCGACTTGCGGACTATACACTTCACATATCTTGCAAAGCTGGCACCGTCTTTTTTGAGCAAGGGGATGTGGCATCCGGTTTACATATCTTATCATCCGGTCAGGTAATTTTATATCGACAATCGCGTGAAAAATCGCAAATTCTATCCATTGTGTCATCAACCCAGTGTTTTGGCGGAGAATCTATCCCCAATGAAACCCCCTGTCCATATACCGCAAAAGCAATTACCGCCACAAAATATTATTTTATTGCCTCATCACAAGTTCATATTCTGTTAAATGAACATCCTGATTTTTTATCCTGTTATCTTGAAGTGATATCGCGCCGGTTGCGGCAACTGACTAATCTTGTGCATAAATTAGCTTTTCATGATGTAACGTCAAGGGTAGCGGGTGTGCTCCTGACCCTAGCCGAATCAGATAGTGAGTTAACCGAAGATGGACTTCGGATTCCGCGGGTACTCTCTCAAAAAGATTTGGCTTCAATGGTGGGGACAGCACGTGAAGTGGTTTATCGTACTGTTCGACAATTTGAGGAGGAAGGTGTTTTGCGTCAAACCCGTGCCGCTTATTTTATTTTAGAACTTGATCGTTTGGTGGAAATTGCTTCCGAAGAAACTCATTAAAGAAATTACTTAGCAATAAATTAGACTAATTTAGCGAGATGTGACTTTAATCACATCTCGTTTTTTATTGGGGTGTCATCATGTAGCTAAATTGGAGTCAAGTTACTTCAAAAAAGTTGTTTTTGGTGTTTTATACGAGGAGTTTATGAAATGAACAAATTTCGAATTTTGCTAGTCATTGCACTGGCGTTTAGTATCGGAGCCGCAAGTAGTGGCATTTTTACACCGGATACGGATGTCGATGCTCAAGGACCAGATTGGCAAGAAATCGCTGAACAACGCGGTTTGACAGATGATGATTTACGGGCCGCGGCGATGACCTATACCCCCAGTGGCGTGATGGATGAATACGTGATGTTTGCATCCGGTGGGCATAGTGGTCAACTGTTTGCGATTGGCCTCCCCTCCATGCGTCTCTTGCGTACTGTTGCGGTCTTTACACCGGAACCTTGGCAAGGCTATGGTTTTGGAACAGGTGAAGATGTTTTAGCAGGTGGCGATATTGATGGTAAAGAAGTGCGTTGGGCCGATACCCATCACCCCGCATTGAGTGAAACAGAAGGCGATTATGATGGCCAATTTGTTTTCATCAATGATAAAGCGAATGGTCGGGTTGCAGTTGTTGACTTACGTGATTTTGAAACCAAGCAAATTATTAACAACCCCCTCTATCTAAACGATCATGGCGGCACATTTGTAACCCCCAATACCGAATATGTCATTGAGGGCGGACAATACGCCCAACCGCTGGGTGATGAATATGCCCCACTGGCTGACTATGAATCCGAATATCGTGGTATGGTTACTTTCTGGAAATTTGATCGTGAAGCAGGTCGGATTGATCCCAGTCGCTCATTCGCTATTGAATTACCCCCCTACTGGCAAGACCTTTGTGATGCAGGCAAGCAAGTTTCTGAAGGTTGGGTGTTCTGCAATTCTATTAACACCGAAATGGCTACAGGTGGCATTGAAGAAGGAAATCCACCGTTTGAAGCAGGTGTTAGCCGGGATACCCATGATTACATGCATGCTATCAACCTAGAAGCGGCTACCGCAGTTTATGAAGCTGGGAATACAGTTGAAATCAAGGGAATGCAAGTTATTCCATTGGATGTTGCTGTTGAAAATAATCTGTTAT
>JBNLCD010000207.1:0-8894 GCA_050303635.1 Anaerolineae bacterium | reverse complement strand
GCCCAGCACCGCCAGGGCCCGCGCGCCGGCAATATCGGCCGGCGGATCCGGTTCGATGGTGAAATTCTCGAAATAAGGCGGATTTTTGATGTAAGTCGACTGCTCGTCCCAGGTATAGGTCATGGATTTGACATCAGGCAAAATCACATTCAAATCTTGGCGACGAACACGCCGATCTTCACGGGCGAGGTAGCCCATTTGTCCATAGTAGTGATTTTCAACCCATTGCAGATAAGCAGACAGGGTAGGTGATGGCCGCGCGGGCACAATTCCTACCCTGTTAAAACCGAGTTTAGCCGCTTGATGTTTAAGGCGTTCGGCAAGCAACATCTTAGCGACGTAAGATTGAAATGAAGAGTCCGGCGAGACCAACCGCAATAAGGCCCGCAATTGGAATTAAGGGTGGGACTGCTTCATCATCAGTTACTTCAATACTTCCCCCACGTAAATCAGCGACGGGTACCGGTGTAGGCGTAAAGGCCGGGAAGGTAAAAGTCGGCAAGCGTTGACCGGGGGCCAATGTCGCCGCTTCAACTTGAGGCGCTTGCGTAAAAATGTTTTCGGGTTGACTTTGGGATTCGGCTGTTGCCGTCAATAACCCGCCGGGTGTTTGCGTCAGCGCCACCAAGGTTTCTTCAGCGGCTAGGGCAAATGGATCTTGGGTAGGCAATTCTTCCGATGTTAAGTCAGGAATCGAGGCTTCATCTCCGATGATATTAACCACGCTTTGATGTATCCAGCCAATCCCATTCGGCGTATCGGGAAAACCAATTTGATACCACTCAAAATAGCGGCCTCGGATTACATAGCGTGTGCCGGGTTGAATGACCCCAATAATGGCTGAGGTAATATCCGCTGTGGCGCGAACATTCGTACCAGCGTTTTTCGCTTCAGCTTGCGCCGGACCCGTATCAGTGGGCGTACGCGTCGGCGTTTCGGTCGGCGGAATGGGTGTTGCTGAACCCGTTGGTAAAACAACTGGTGCGGCGGTACTCGTTGCCCCACCTTGGGCAAGGTTTTCCGCGGGTGAAGAATCATTTTCAATGGCATTCGCTTGCCGCAGATTGTTAATCAGTAAGCCGCTTAGAATAACTAAGCAGATCCCAACGACAAGACTTATTTTCACAAATTTTGACATAGCATTTCTTTGTTTAGATTGATTGCAACTATTTTCTACAATTGGCTGAACTTTAACCCAAAATTCTTGGCTTGGCGACTACGGTTACCCTGCGGTTGGTAGGTTGAACAGCGTTTCTGCATTCCGCGTTGTTTGGGCGGCAAATGTTTCGTCATCAATTTGATGCAAGGCGGCTAAACGCTCGGCCACATATTGAACATAAGCGGGTTGATTACGTTTACCACGATAGGGATGAGGCGTCAAAAATGGTCCATCTGTTTCAATGAGTATTTTATCAAGAGGAACACGTGTGGCTACGGCACGCAAGTCATCTGCTTTTTTGAAAGTCACGGGTCCAGTAAAGCCCAGATAGAACCCAAGTTTCAGGGCTTCTTCGGCAATGGTTAACGGGGCCGAAAAAGAGTGCAAGACTCCCGGACGATCTTTGAGTGAATCCGGTAAATCGGCGACCCACTCACGCAGAATGGCTATCACATCCTCACTGGCCTCACGATTATGGATAATCACGGGAAGCTCCAAACGGGCGGCCAAGCGCAATTGATCTTTAAAGGCCGTGTGCTGAATGGCCGGCGGCGCGGTATCCCAATAATAATCGAGGCCAATTTCACCAATCGCAACCACTTTGGGGTGATCAGCCAAACTTTCAATGCTCGTCAAGATCTCAGGCGACCAACCGACCGTTGAGGTGGGATGTACACCGACTGCGGCATAAATACCGGGATATTCGTCGGCCAATTGGCAGGCGGCTTGCGATGAAGCAAAATCGGTGCCGGGATTAATAATACGCGCAACACCCGCATCAAGGGCACTCTGAACAACTTCCGCACGATCTTCGTCATAACGATCAAAATTGAGATGGCAATGGGTATCAATAAGTTGCAAAATAAACGCAATCCTGTGGTTGTATGGTTGATTTTAAATATCTACTTCGGAAGCAATATTTTAGCATGGCTTGGCAATCTGAAAAATAGAAAATGGGTAAGACTTTAGGCCCTACCCATTTATTTTTAGCAATAGTTTAACGGTTTAGCCACCAATGAATTCATGGAAGGCCGCATTAAATTCAGCCGGCTTTTCAATATAAGGTGAATGTCCAGTCTCCGCAATAACCACTTCTTTGAAGCTACCACCAGCATTGGCATATTTTTCAAGCACAACGCGGGTTTGGCTAACCATCGGTTGAGGGGGCGCAACATCGTCGCCGGGCCAGCCGGGAACCAAACCCAATTTACCCAGATTGGCAATATCAAAGAAGCTTCCATCACTCACAATTTGATCGTCACTGCCGCGTATCCATAAAATGGGTGGTTTGGGGTCAACTGCGTAGAGATGCTCCACCGATTTGAGATGTTTGGGGGATAGCGCATTGACCATACCAAATTTGCCGGGACCAACCATTGGCCAGTTTGCGGACGGCACCAAATCACCCGGATAGTCTTCCGCGCCAACATGGGTAGCGCACATGGAAAGAACCAGGGCATCTTCACGTGAGGATTTGAAAGGCGGTTTCCAGTAGAAGCTATTCATGGTCCAGCGTGGAGTGCCTTGTGCATCTCCCATTTCTTGAGCTGTCAGCAAACCGGGGAAATCAGGATTGACCGTCCCCGCACCCGTTCCGGCAAAATCATCGGCATTGGGTTGCCCGTCTAACCCTTTTGTTCCACCAAAGCCATAAGGTGAGCCCGGATTAACTAATGTGACAGATTTGCACATTTCAGGATGATCCATGACAAAACGCCACAAAACAGATCCCCCAGCCGAATGGCCAATGAGATGAGCTTGTTGAATACCCAATTTATTCATTAATGCTTCTAAATCATCGGCTAAGTCACCCATACCGCGTGTCGCATCAATTTTCTTTGCTATATCAGCTTCACCATAGCCGCGTTGATCGTAGGCTAAGCCACGATATTTTTCAGGCAGGGCTAGCATGACTTCTTCCCAAAATGTGGCGGTGCTGACATTGCCATGCACAAAGATCACTGGTTCTGCATCAGGCGAGCCGCTTGATAATAGACGTGTGCTAATTCGACTCGTTTCAACGCGTTGGACTGTGATACCAGCCATCGTTTGTTCACTCATTAAAATTTCTCCTAGAGCTACTCATAAAAAAAACAACTATACAAAAATGAATTTGAACAACATGGTTCATTTCTAACTATAGCGCGAAAACAAATTATTGCCGCCTCGAAATGAAAAGTTTTCATTCGAATTCGGGAAATTCTATCGGTGTTTATTGAGGCAAATTCAGAGGTAAACTGATTTGGCAAGTCGTGCCGACTTTTTCACTGCTTTGAACATCAATCTGACCGTTATGGAGTTCAATAATCTTTTTGGCGAGTGCCAAACCAAGTCCCGTTCCGCCTGTTTTGGTTGAACGTGCTTCATCAGCTCGATAAAAAGGATCGAAAGCCCGTGCCAAGATTTCTTCTGACATGCCAACCCCATTATCTTCGATGGTAACCATAACATAATCAGCTGTACGATGAGTTTTGACCGAGATCAAACCCTGAGCTGGCGTAAATTGAATAGCATTTTTGATGATTTCGCCGAGCGCGTTCCCGAGTTCCCGTTCGCTGGCCCACAACATAATATTGTCATCTTCAGTGATGAAGTCGAGTTTGAGATTTTTATCATCAGCCAATTCGTGAAAACGTTCATACAAGGTATGGAGCACAGAACTAAGATTAATTAGTGAATAGCTTAATGCCTGAAGCGTGTCCAATCGGGCAACATCTAAAATACTATCGATCAAATTGCTGAGATGGATAGTTTGCCCCTCAATAATATTCAGGTGGTGTTGACGCCGTTCCTCATCAGTCGTTGCTTTCAAAAGATAGGTACTCGTATTAATTGAGGTTAGGGGCGTACGTAAATCATGTGTGATGGCTTGAATGAGTTTATAGAGTGTATCGGCGCGTGTTCGTTCTTTTTCCAGTGTGAGCGCGCGTGCTTCGGCCTCTTTACGTTGCGTGATATCAACCGCCGATATCAATATGCGTGACCACTGCGCGGTGTCTTCGGGGGCTACGGCTAAACCCAACAATAGGTAGATCGGGTCATCTTGGAGGGTATATTGCAAAACTTCAGTTTGATAATAGTTCTGATTTTGCGCAAGTTTAAGCAAACCCTGTTCAAAGAATTTGGCACTTTGTTCGTGCAGTGAATAGCTGAGAGTCCCCGCATTAAGTTCAGACTTTGCATTCGCCCCATAGATATGCAATGTGGTTTGATTGATGTCCAAAATACGAACTTGTTGCGCCCATGTTTGCAATATAGTGGGATGAGCATCGAGATATTTTTTAAGATTAGATATGCCTGATTTTTGGAGCGCTTCAATTTCTTGTTTAACAGCGGACCAATCTTCTTCACGCAAAGAAATGGGTGAATTTTCAAATAAACTTCGATAGCGAACTTCACTTTGTTCTAGTGCATTTTGGATGATCGTTCGCTCATAGATTTCTTGTTCAATTTGATTGACGTATTGAGCATTTTGGATAGCAATCGTGGCTTGGTCTACCAATAATTCTAAAATACGAAGTTCGCTTGATTCATAAGACTGCGCAATCGGGACGACAACCATCAAAACACCAACAACTTTTTTATTGGCTTTTAGCGGTATTCCCAAAACATTACCGTGCCATTTGGTTTGAGCGTAATAGGGATTTTCCGCTATATTATTGACTATCTTAATTTCACCCGAGCGCGCGACTTCATACGTGAGACCATTCTGACGCGGCTCAGAAAATGGCTTAGATTGATGTTTGCCATCCCAGAGCGCCGCACCAAAATACAATGTATCATCGCTATAGGTAAATATATGTGTTGAAATAGCACTAACAAGTTCGAACACATCATCCAAAACCGTATCGAATATATGTTGAATATCTAAACTTGAGGTTAAGCGTAGGCTAGCCTGACGCAATAATTCCAGTTCAGTAATACGTTTTTGTTCAGCTTCTTGGGCTTGTTGAATTTGTTGGACATATTGCGCATTTTGCAGTGCAATCGCGGCCTGGTCGGCCAGTAATTCTAATATCCGCACCTCTTCATCAGCAAAGCCATGCGGTTGCGGAAGTGACACCGTCATCACCCCGCGTACTTTACGATCAACCTTGAGGGGTAATCCAAGGATGCTCCCTTCCCACCCTGTGCCTTCATAAATTGGATGAGTAGACATATCCTGCACGAGGACGGGTTGGGCCTGATGCGCAACATAATAAGTAAATCCTTCTTTACGAGGGGGTGAGAAGGGCTCATCTTGTTTTTTGCCTTCCCATGTGGCTCCCCCAAAATGAAGATTTTCACCATCGTAGGTAAATATGTGAGCCGTCATGGCATTGACCAACATCAGCGCATACTCGGTAATTAGACGTAGAATAACGTCAATATCAAGACTAGCGGTAAGGCTTAGACTCGCTTGACGCAACAACTCTAACTCTTCGAGATGTGAAAGGTTGGCTTCAGCAACGCTTTCCTCATTCAACTTAGCAAGTTGGATTTTGAGTTCAGCAATTTCACGAAGCAATTCATCTTTGGTTTTATGCTTATCTTCTGTCATCAGAACTGATTATGTACCTAAGTAGACTACGGTTTTACATAATTATATTAGAAACCGTCAGACAAACAATTTTTATTAGGTTTCAATGGTTTAGAGTTCTTCTTCCGTAGGTTGAGGGGATGGTCGTTTAAGCATGCGAAATTGATCGCGACTAGCCACAACAATACCAAACAGAATGATTGTTGAGCCAATAACCGATAAAATAGCAGGAAATTCATTCAGAAAAATCATGGCAAGGATTGAACTGGCAATGGGCTCCGCTAGAGTCACAACCGTCACATAAACTGCCGCGAAATAACCAATGGCGTAGTTAAAGGATGAATGGCCAAGCAACTGCGGAATAGCACCTAGTAAAAATATCCATAAATATGCTGGGGGTGCTAAACTTAAAATGGGTTCGCCCATGATAATTACCACGCCCAACATGAAAATAGCCGCCGTCCCGTAGACAATCCAGATGTAGGCGATTAATTTGAGTTTACGCCGAAGTTGACGCCCTACCATAAAATAAGCGCCCACGGCCCATGCACCTAACAAAGCGAGGCCATTACCTAAAAGTGGTTCAGCGCGAGTTGGTGGATCGCCCGCATCACCACTCAAGGCGACGATAATTCCACCCAGTAGCGCCAAACCTAAACCGGCAATAATCCAACGTGACATGGTTTCTTTGAGAAAAAATGGCGACAGTAAAGCCACCCATAGCGGTGTAGTTGTCACAAGGACAACACTATTTGTCACCGAGGTAAATTCTAGGGATGTGACCCACAGGGCGAAGTGGAGGCCCAACATCACCCCACCAAAAACGACAAGTCCAACTTCGCGACGAGAAAGGCTTTTTATTTGGGCGCGTGTTTGCGCTGAGCGAAGCGCCGGAAAAGTCAAAATGACGGATGCTACCACTAAACGTCCACCCGCAACAACAAGCGAGGGCGCTTCTTCGGACTGTGCTAGGCGGATAAAAATAGCGGCAGTGGATACTGAAAAAAGACCGACCAGCAATGCTATAAACGGCAAAGCTTTCTGCCAACGATGTTCTTGTGCCATCCCAATCCTACTTTCCCGAACTCATGATGAGTATTAGATTCCTATAAAAACTCTAGCCTGTACGTTCGTACAACTCGACGGACTTTAGCCTGCGTGTTATTATTACTCATGCGCTATTTAACACAAGACTAAAGTGTTATTGAGGAAAGGATAACATCTAACATGGCTCATGAATTACCCCCCTTGCCGTATGCATTTGATGCACTTGAACCCCACATCGATGCCCGCACTATGGAAATTCATCATGACCGTCATCATAACGGTTATACAAACAATTTGAATGCCGCGATTGAAGGCAATGCTGAATTAGAAGCACTCGCTATCGAAGATTTGTTGCGCAATATCGACAATGTACCCGCCAATATCCGCGGTGCCGTTCAAAATAACGGTGGTGGCTATGCAAATCACAGCTTGTTCTGGACCGTAATGGGCCCGAACGGTGGTGGTGCTCCCGCTGGTGAATTGGCAGATGCAATCAATGATGCATTTGGTAGCTTCGAAGCCTTCCAAGAAAAATTCAGCACAGCGGCTAAGACTCGTTTTGGTTCTGGCTGGGCATGGCTTGTGGTAGCCGATGGCAAGTTAGAAGTTTATTCAACCGCTAATCAAGATAGTCCGTATATGCAAGGCCATACCCCCATTTTGGGCTTAGATGTATGGGAACATGCCTATTACTTGAACTATCAAAACAAGCGTCCTGATTATGTTGCCGCATTCTGGAATGTTGTCAACTGGGATGCTGTAGCTGAAAACTACGCTAGCGCTAAATAAGATTTAGATAAATCTTTATCTAAATTAGAGAACGGGTGTTATCTCAGCGATAACACCCGTTCTTGTTTGTTTACTTACACTTGCCAGCTTGTTTATGACTGGACATACGTTTTTCGGAGCCAATTTAAGGCATCCTCAAGTGAGGTAAAAACACTTGAAAGGCGTCCTGTCTGATTGGCCGCAAGTTTGCGATTGATAAATATTTTCATAAGTTGACCAACCACTGAACTAGGTAAAACCACAGCATACGCCCCTTTAACATCCGCGCGGGGTGTTTGGGCAATTTCTTGCGACCGCATCCGTAGATGCGGCGTCAAAAAAATGCGCGAGGCATCATGTACAACCAAATAAGGTTTCTGGGCTGGCCATTGTTTGAGACGTTCAATCACAATTTCGGCCCATTGATCAATGGTTTCGCGGCGCGTAGTTTCCAACGTATAAACAACAATTCGACCTTCATCATATTGTTGACGTTTTAGACCATCTGCCAAAACTTCAATTTCGGATAAAGCCATATGTGCTAACCTACCTAGGTTTGTTTAGTTATCCTGAGTTTGTCATAGCATACAGCTTCTAGTTAAATTCAAACAAACCCAATGTTTGAATTCGGTTTGGATAGTTAATTTTGTAAAGCATTTAGCACGATGGGACCTAATTTCCACCAACGCGGATTTGCTTCGAAATTGACGATTTGGCGGCTAACTTCCAGCGCACGACGGTGATCGAGGAACCAAACCGGCTTGGGTAGCAGGTGAAATTCACCTTTGGTCCATGCGCGGGGGAAAGGATAGAATCCGCCATAGATCACCGTTTTCTGCGGCTTGTCGAAGAGGAAGCTATTGTGGACAACGCCAATGCCACTTCGCAAATTGTAAATAGTTTCGCCGGGGTACGCGCCCCAGGTAGCTTGCGATAGCAAGAAGTTGCCACCTGTCCAAGCGTTGACCCCTATGCCTCCATATTTCAGATCGGCGATGAATTCATCAAATTGATCCCCCAGTTCTTTAATCGTTCGGGGGTGAATAATGATATTGATCGACAAACTGCCATGGAGCTTGGTGTTGCAGAAATCAATTGCATTCTTTAAATATTCAGCCGGTGTTTTGCCTGCTAAGCGTGTTTCGCCAAGGACATTGCAAAAAACTTCGGTGGTGAAGAATGGGTTTTCAGAATCATTAGAATCAATATTGGGCACAATAACCCGTGGTAAGAACTTACCGCCACTATCATCATATGTTTCGGCGTTCGGGAAGTGCTCTTGAAAACGATGATGACGTTCATCGGTGGCCGGAAAATAAGAGTGTCGATTGGGTATAGATTTGATAAAACTGCGGAGTTTATCCATCAGGGAATCATTATGTTCCCATTCCTCTGGCATAA
>JBNLCD010000206.1:0-8925 GCA_050303635.1 Anaerolineae bacterium | reverse complement strand
CAAACTTCCAACATTGTCCCCACCTTTTTCCCTTTATTTTTAGTATATCTCAAAGAATGTGGGTAACGATCAGGGTTTCAACCTACGGTGTTTGATAGTGCCAAAATTTCCTTATCTTAACGCCATTGAATCTTAATCTGTGACACTGTTTTTCCTGATTTCAAAACTTCCCAACAAAAAGAGGACAGTCCCGCTGGACTATCCTCTGCAATATTTTTAATTCTATCAATTGTTGTGGTGTGGCACCCTAACTCGCGAGAATCAGCTTGCGATCCACTTTAACCTGTTTGGCGTGCTTCACCAAATCTTCCGCATTTTGTTTGGCGCTGTCAGCTTCCGCACCAAGCATCGCCGCTAACTCGACCAATTGCGTATTGTCATCAAGCTTTTCGACGTGAGTAATCGTGCGCTTGCCTTCAATACTCTTGCTCACATGTAGATGATTGTCCGCGAAACAGGCCAATTGGGCGAGGTGTGTCACACACAAAACTTGGTGATGCACGGATAACCCCCACAATTTTTCGCCCACAACTGACCCCAAACGACCACCAATCCCTTGATCAACTTCATCAAAAATCAAAGTCGGTGTTTGGTCAGCCTTAGAGAGCACCGTCTTCAGCGCCAACATGCTCCGTGAAGTTTCACCACCACTCGCAACCTTAGCCAACGGTTTTAATGGTTCCCCGAAGTTGGTCGAGAGCATGAAATTCACATTATCTAACCCTGTTTGGTTGAAAGAAATACGCCGTCCTTCGACATAACAGCCGTTTTCATCTTCATCCCAATCGAGCTGAACGGCAAAGCGCGCATTTTCCATCTTCAGGCTGTGTAATTGTTCTTCAATGAGTTTGCTGAGACGTTCAGCGGCCCCGCGCCGATGATTGCTGAGGCTCTTGCCCATATCTCCGATTTGGTGCAAATAATCTTCTTCCAATTTACGGAGCTCAGCCAAGCGTTCTTCGCTATTGGTAATACCATCAAGTTCAACTTGCGCAGTTCCGGCAAATTCTAAGACAGCTTCAATCGTCCCCCCATATTTGCGTTTGAGAGTATTAATGGCATCCAGACGTTCTTCAACTTCATCTAAACGTTCCGGGGAAAGATCAATTTTCGCCGCATAATCTTCGATGGCATCTGCCAATTCTTCGGCTTGAATGGCCACATTATTCGCCAGTTCTTCCCATTCTTTGAGAGATGGATCAAGTTTGACCAGTTTAGCAATGGTCAAGACCGCTTCATTGATTTGCGGCAAAGCCCCGGTATGTTCTTGGTCAGCATCCACCAGCAGATATTCAACATTTTTGGCGTGTTCCATCAAGCGTTCGCTGTGGGCTAAGCGGTTGCTTTCTTCCTTGAGTTCTTCTTCTTCGCCAATCTGAAGCTTGGCCGCTTCAATTTCCTGAATTTGATATTTCAGAATATCAATTCGGCGCGCAATAGCCGCATCATCACTTTCCAGATGCTCAATTTCGCGCTGAACTTTGCGCAGACGGCGCACCAAGGTTTTGAGAGCGGCCCGCGATTCGTTCAAACCGGCATAACTATCGAGCAGAAAAATGTGTTCACGCGGTTGCAACAGCTTTTGATTTTCGCTTTGGCCGTGAATATCGAGCATCAAAGTCGCCACTTCTTGATAAAGTGCGGTGCGAATCACACTGCCATTGATTTTGGCGGTACTTCGTCCGGTACGGCGGACTTCACGCGCAAAACTGATTTCATCCGGCGCATCGAACTCAATATCTTGATCTTTGAGCAGACTCTCAATTTCCGCTTGCAGAATCGCCGGAATCTTAAAAATCGCTTCAACCGAAGCCATCGGCCGTCCACTGCGAATAAAATCCTTATCGGCGTTACCACCCAATACCAGATTTACCGCATCAATAAGGATGGATTTACCCGCGCCGGTTTCACCGGTAATCACAGTAAAGCCATTCTCAAAATTGAGGCTTAATTCATCGATAATTGCAAAATCTTTGATGGTTAATTCAATTAGCATGTGCGGCTGTTTTCAACCTTTTCTCTAGTGTCATTTATCTGGCAAGTTTTTAAGTTATAAGGCTACGCGAATTCGAGCAACCGCTGACCCAATGCTGGTCACTGCAAAAAATCCACCAATCAGCAGGCCATAGACATTGAGTGTCAACAATAGCGGGAACAGAATCAGGAAATTTGCGCTAATCATCGCCCCCATCAAAATTTGTTGGGTATAGCGACCCCGTCGCCGTTGGATAGCCCGAAAGGTCAGTTCGCCTATCAAGCCGCCTATTCCCGAACCAACCATCGCCATAATAAATAGCGCAAAAATACCGAAACCACTTAGTATCAATACCGCCGGAAAACCAATTAAAAGCGTCCCAAAGAATCCGACCAAGGCAACCAAAAGATAATCCATGTTGTGGATATTGAAATAGATCGCTTGGCGTTCTTTTTGCGCATCTTTGCTGATATACCCGACCGGGGTGCGCACGGCACATTGCATACAAATTGGCACACCTGTTTGATAACAGCGTAAACCCGTACTGCCCGGACAGTTCCGTCGATGGCAATAGACGCGTTCTTCGTCTTGTTCAGGAATTTCTACTTGCGGAGTTGTCATATAAACGTATCACCTACTTTATTTGTGTCTCCGGTGCAATCGAATCAATTGTTGGCTCATCATCATGATGCCGCATAGCGAGACGGGGTTCGAGCCGATCCAACAAGGACCGATAAAAATAGCCTTTTTCCCGTAACCGCACAAAGCGACAGTGTTTATCACTGGCTTTAATGACAGCATAATCGCCCACATTCAAGCTTTCCACCAGTTCGCCATCAACCGTTACGGTAATTTCCATATCGCGGTTACGTGGCATGCTGGCCACTTTAACTGTGGCTTGACCGTCTAAAACGAGCGGTCTATCCATTGAAAGATGCGGTGCAACCGGAATCACTAGAATATTACTGAGTTCAGGCGGCAAGATTGGACCACCCACGGCCAGTGCATAACCGGTTGAACCTGTTGGGGTCGAAATAATGACGCCATCTGCACTATACGCCGTTGCCCACATATCATCAATATACGTTTCTAACCAGACCATGCGGGCGATAGCGCCACGGCCAATCACCACTTCATTTAAGGCATCAGCTTGGGCAATGCAATTATCCTTGCGCCAAACTTCAACCTGTAACATCATCCGTTCTTCAATCCAAAAGCGCCCTTCATTCAGACGCGCTAAAACCAAATCCCATTCATCGGGACTGGCTTCGGTTAAAAACCCTAAATAACCGGCATTAATTCCCAATAACGGCACATCATAAGGTGCACACACCCGCGACGCGCGGAGCATCGCGCCATCGCCACCTAATGCAATCACTAAATCCGAATTTTCAACAAGTGGTCGAGCTTTGTCCGCTGACCAAGCTGTGCGTAACCAAGTATCAAACCCAGCTTGCTTGAGTGATAAGGCCACTTTTTCGGCAAAGGGTACTGTGCTTGGTCGATGTGGATGCGCCAATACACCGATATGTTGGAATGAACTCAATATTTTTTCCTAAAAGTTTGGCTAGTCATAATATACTCGTCTATTATAACCAAGTTTGGCCTGAAGACAGCCTAAATTTACCAAACAATAATGGATTTTTTATGTTTAAGCGCCGATTTTACTTATCTAAGATGAGTTTTGAATCAGCAAGGGCCTGAAGTGAATTGAATAATTCATCGGGCTATAATCTTGCCACGGCATGTCGTGACCCTACGTCAAGAATGCGCTATGGCATGTTCAGTAGGGTGACCTATGTGTCCGCCCGTTGTTTATACCCTGATTATGTTGTCAAACTTCATAAGTCCCTTAATTTGGGCACAACTCAGCAATTATCTGATTCTAATCTCAAGACTAAAATAAAACTCACATTATCTAAATTATAGAACTTTTGTTCTTAAATTCAACCAGCGAAGTGAAAATTTTGGAAAATCAAACCATATTCTAAAATAAAAAGAGCCAACATAATTTATTTCGTCAGCTCTTCATGTGCGCTCAGCAAGCATTGCAACAAAATCACTCCTACCCCGTATAGTGAATGGGTAAGGCTGGCGTCCATTGGTGAATAAATATTTGGGGAGATTTTTATGCGACGCTTAACATGTTTGAAAAGCTGTATTCTCAGCACATTCTTGTTTTTGGGATTAATCTGTATAGTTTTGGGAAGTTTGGCTGGTATTGTGGCGTGGCATGGCTATCAAGTCCGCCAAGTCGCTATCGCCAGTGACCCGCACTCTGTCAAATTCGATAATGAGGACCGTTCCTATCGGATCTATGTGCCCGACAATTTGCCGGAAGAAACAGCGGTGCCGCTGGTCTTTGTGATTCATGGCGGCGGTGGCACAGATGAAGGCATCGAACGGGTCACCAAAGCTCGTTTCAACGCGCTAGCCGATGAACACGGATTTATAGTAGTGTACCCGCAAGGCATTGATAAGCAATGGAGCGATGGCCGCGATGATGATTTTCGCCCCGAGTCACATAAAAATGGCGTGGACGACGTCGGCTATTTTGAATTTTTGATTGATGAAGTTTCCGGTGAATATAATATTGATGCCCAACGCATTTATGCTACCGGTATTTCCAATGGTGGCTTTATGTCGATGCGCTTGGCCTGTGATGCGAGTGATAAATTTGCCGCCGTGGGCATTGTCACTGCAACCTTAAGTAATGCGCTCGGCGATATCTGTGCACCATCTAACCCGATTGGCATTGCGATTTTCAATGGCACCGCCGACCCACTTGTCCCCTATAACGGCGGGGACGTGAAAATATTTTGGCAAAAACGGGGAGCCGTGCATTCAACCGACGAAACCGTCGAATTTTGGGTCGAACAAAATCAATGTGATACAGAACCCCAGACCGATAAACTGGCCGATAAAGATCCTGACGACAAAACACGGGTAACACGCTATATCTATAGCAATTGTGCCGACAATGTGCAGGTCATCTTGCATAAAATTGATGGCGGGGGTCACACCTGGCCGGGGGGTGTGCCGTATTTACCAAAGTTTATCGTCGGTCGCGTGACAGATGATATAAACGGCGCAGACGAAATTTGGGAATTTTTCTCAACCCAAAAACTGGATGGCGCAACTGAATAATGAACATATGTATCCCCCACAGCCAACTGCTTAAATGTGGGGGATATTGATGTTTTCACCTAAGATTGACCTTGCATCCCGCGCATCATCTGACCCCACATATTCACCACAAAGCGCCGTGGCAAATTGTTCATCATGATGACCATAAATTGGTTCATGGACCCGGGTACCACGCGGGTCCGTTTGCCGAGCTTACGCAGGGAAGTTTCAACCACTACACTTGGCTTCATCATCATATTTTTCATATACGCCGGCGCATCTGTCATCATCTTCTGTGAGCCTTCGGTCCATGTGGCTCCGGGTTGCAAGACTTGGACATCAACGCCACTCGCTTTGAGTTCGGCCTGTAAACCTTCACCCAAAATCAGATCATAAGCTTTAGTCGCCGCATAATTGGCATTGAACGGCGCACCACTGCTCGAAACAGTCGATGAAACCATAATAATGCCGCCACGTCCGCGTGCACGCATCAACTGCCCAAATGCATGTGTCAAAATGAGTGGGGCACGGGTATTGAGTTCAAGAATGGTGAGTTGTTTATCTAAAGGTTGATCTAGAAAATCGCCGAGGGCAAATTGGCCAGCATTATTGACCAATAATCCGATTTCAAGATCATCTGTTTCGTTCTGCACAATATCAATGAAGTTTGGTGTCACCAGATCGGCCACGATAATCCGGGTTTGAACACCATGCATTAATTTTAGGCTACTCGCCAGTGATTTGAGTTTATCTTCCCGCCGCGCAACTAAAACAATATTGAGACCATAAGCCGCTAATTGCTCGGCGAACTCCGCCCCGATACCGGCTGACGCACCAGTAACCAAGGCCCACGGTCCATATTTTTTGACAAACTGTGTTTGCTTTGACATTTTCGTTCTCCCAAATGATTATATTGACTGGACACTTTCAGCCTAAAGTTTTACGCAACGTCAAAGTCAAACATGCCGAATCAATTCTTACGAAAATCTAATATAAAATGACGCTAACCTAACCAAATTTCTAGGATAATGGTGCGCTTCGATGCTTCTCAGAAACACCGTTCTGCGGTATAATAAACCTATGTGAATCGAACAAATGTTTAACATACTGAGGTGGTTATTTCCCGATGGATATTACATGGTACGGCCATAGTTGTTTTCGCTTTTCGCAACGCAGTCAGCCCACAATTATCACCGACCCTTATGATGCCAAGACGGTCGGTTATGGGCAACTTAAATTGAAAGCCGATATTGTGACGATTAGTCATGATTCACCGGGCCACAATCACGTGGATGCCCTCGAAGCGGATCGTATTCTCGATGGCGCGGGTGAATATGAAATTGGCGGAATTTTCATTGTGGGTTCTGCCATGTACGATATCGAAAGCGAAGAACCCCGCTATAATATCGTCTTTGTCATTGAATACGAAGATATCAAGATTGCGCATCTGGGCGACTTGGACCACATCCCCACCCAAAACGAAGTGGATGCCATGGGTCAGGTTGATATTGCACTGGTTCCGGTTGGCGGTGGTGGCGCATTAAATGCCAGCCAAGCCGCTGAAGTCATCAGTTTGCTGGAACCGAGTATCGTCATTCCCATGCACTATCAAGCCAATGGCTCAAAAATTGAACTCGATGACGTGGAACGTTTCTTGCGTGAAATGGGAACCAGCCTCGAAGAAATCGGCATTGAAGACTCGCTCAAGATTACGCGAAGCAATCTGCCCGAACAAACCCAAATTGTGGTCTTAGCACCAAAGGAATAAGTTAGCGATGATTAAGTTATTGCTAAGCTGGGATGTACGCTCAGAGGTCGATCAAGATTATTTTGAATTTATGGTGCGTGAATTTACCCCGCGCCTGACCGCTTTGGGCATTACTCCCATTGAAGCATGGTATACGCTTTATGGCACCAATGTCCCCCAAGTGGTGATGGAAGCCATGACCGATGACTTGAGCACGATGGCGGAATTACTCGGCACCGAAGAATGGCAAAACCTCCGCACCAAGCTCTTATCCTACGTGGATAATTTCGAGCAAAAGGTCATTCGCGGGCGCTCCCATTTACAACTCTAATTCGGCCTAATACGTTGAACACGAACGGCGACAGGAAATTTTGTCGCCGTTTTTTGTTAGGCTTCCCATTTTAGCCCTAATTTTCCCCATCGTTCCCCAAACCCCCAAAGATTGGGACTTCGGATTCTACTCCCTTAAAACGGCTCTATAATTGGGTTATCAGCCGAATAGAGTTGAAATGAACTAAAAATATGAGCACCTATGGACAATTTATTGTAGCTAAACCCATTTATCATGTGATGACTATTTTAAAAGACCAGCGTCCCCTTAATACCAAACGCTGGGTGGTGGGTGGCCGCATATCTTCGACGTATACGCCAACCACGCATTTTGTGAATGCCACCTCATTTGAAACGAAAGTTTGGTTACGCCAGATAGCCATTGGCCTCGGTTTTCAAGCGCGCTGGAGCAGTTTTTCGTTCACTGGCAATCTTGAGCCCGTTGCGCCGGATGTCACCCGTATCCATTTTGAGGTGAAGGTCAACCAAGCTCATCTGATTGGGACAATTATTGTCGGCATTGTGATGGCCTTTGTTTTCGGTCTTGCCAGCCAATCGTTGTTCTGTCCCGGTGTGATTTTTATTTTCATCGGCGTGAGTTTAGCGCTCACAAAATATCAAACCCCTTATATCTATAAGACTTATACGGAGCGCTTTTTGAGCGAACTTTTTGCTGAGGAATCTGATTCCAATCTGGAATTATCTTATGCCAAGCCAAAACATGGGGATATGACATACGATGCCTGAATATTTCGGCGTACCGCATGCCTATTCAATGACCATTCCATTGCCGCTTGAGGATTGCATGGCTGTTCTCAAACAAAAGAACGGCACTCGTCTACGACGATTCATTAAGCCGAAATACATGAATCCCAGCAAATTTGAGGTTTATGTTCACGCCCAACGTATTTCACCGCTGGAGATAGAATTTACGACATATGCAAAATATAAGAGCTTTCAGATATTTGAATTACGCGCCAAGGAGTTTATTTATGGGGATCTTTCAGTGCATGGGAAATGCACTTGGGAAGATTATCATACTGTTGTCGATTATAACTTCTGGCACGCTGATACCCAGCCTTTAACCTATAAACTCATTCCGCGTCTCGTCTATGCGTATTATCGCCGGGTTCCGTATGCGATTATTATTTTGCTGACTCTCATTTTCGATGTCAGCCTCACCTTTGGTTTTTATACATGGGCAGGCTATTCAGATCAAGTCGAAACATGGCGCGGGTTAACCGGACTCGTGTTTATCGCGACTTTCGCTATATCAGCACTGATTACAACCAATCTTTATGAGAAAGTCTATCCGGCGATTTTGCTGGATAACTTCATGCGCAAAACATTTAACGCAGGCCAAATCCGTAAGAAAAGGGGGTAGCTATGCCCAAACAATATCTGGGCGCGCCATTTGCGCATCAAATCACGGTGCCATTTCCTTTGACAGAATGCGTCAACGTGTTAGATCAACAGGATGGCAGAGTCCTCAAACGGCTGATCAAAAGTGAATATAACTATGGTCTCTTTAAAATTGTCATGCACACAAAACAAATTGATGAGACGCACGCTACCTTTGAAGCTTATGCGGAATATACCCATGCTGATCAACGTACCGAAATTTACGGCGATATGATGTTGCATGGGGACTGTCATTGGAAAGATTATGAAACAGAAATCAGCTACGATTTTGCGTATATTGGGGAAAAGTCACGTCCTTATACAGTGACGGAGATGCCGTACGCCA
>JBNLCD010000205.1:0-8928 GCA_050303635.1 Anaerolineae bacterium | reverse complement strand
TCATGCGCATATTTACTTGCTCAATGAAGACGGCAATACGCTCGTCTTACGGGCTGGTGCAGGTGAAACCGGTCAGCGGATGGTTTCTGAAGTTCGGTCAATTAGGTTAGAAGCTGAACACAGTTTGGTAGCGCGCGCGGCACGGGCACAGGACATTATTGTTTCGAACGATGTGACGCAAGATCCGAATTTCTTGCCGCATCCCCTCTTACTGGGAACACGCGCTGAACTGGCGATTCCGTTGGTGGTCGGTAACGATGTCTTGGGTGTGCTCGACGTGCAAGCTGACCAAATCAACTACTTTAAGCCTGAAGATGAAGATGTGCTTGAAACTCTGACACGGCAAGTTGCAATTGCGGTGCGGAATGCGCAAGCCTATGCGCAACAACAGCAAACGGCTAATCAGTTAGCGACGGTGGCTGAAGTGAGTGCAGTCGCATCTACGGAACTTGATCTTAATGAACTCTTGCCACTCGTGTCTAACCTGACCAAATCTAACTTTGATCTCTATCACGCCCATATCTATATTCTCAATGATGCTGGCGACACGCTGGAACTCCGGGGTGGGGCGGGTGAAGTTGGTACACTGATGGTGGCTCAACAGCGGTCCATTCCTATTGATCGTGAATATAGTCTGGTTGCACAAGCGGCTCGCTCACAAATTCCGGTTATCTCCAACGATGTAACCGAAGATCCTTTCTTCTTGCCCCATCCACTCTTGCTGGGAACACGTTCTGAAATGGCAGTCCCTCTGCTGGTTGGTAACGAAGTCCTTGGTGTACTCGATGTGCAAGCTGAGAAAATTGACCGTTTCACATCAACAGATGCTCAAGTGACAAGCACCTTGGCCCGGCAAGTGGCGGTTGCGGTGCGCAATGCAAGATTGTACGAAGAACGGCTTTCGGCGGAAGCGGAAGTTATTGAACGGGCATCCCAGCTTGCAACGGTAGCCGAAGTAAGTGCGGCGGCCTCCACCGAATTGAATCTGGAAGACCTATTACCGCACGTTTGTAATTTGGCGAAAAGTAATTTCGGCCTCTATCATGCCCACATTTATCTGGTTGATGAAGACAAAAACCAACTGATGCTTCAAGCTGGGGCAGGTGAAATTGGGGAACGGATGGTGCGGGAAGTCCGGACAATTAGCTTTGATGCTGAACACAGTCTGGTGGCCCGGGCGGCACGTTCCCATGAAGTTGTGCTTTCCAATGATGTGACGGTTAATCCCTATTTCATGCCGCATCCCCTTTTGCTGGGAACACGCGCTGAAATGGCGATCCCGCTGGTGGTGGGTGATGATGTGCTTGGGGTTTTGGATGTGCAAGCCGATCATATTGATGCGTTCTCGTCTGAAGATGCTGATGTGCTTTCTACACTGGCGCGGCAAGTCGCGATTGCGGTGCGCAATGCGCAGGCTTATCAAGAACAGCAACTTTCAGCTAATCAGTTAGCGACGGTGGCGGAAGTAAGTGCAGTGGCCTCCACCCAGTTGAATTTACATGAACTTTTGCCACAGGTTTGTGACTTAACCAAATCTAACTTTGATCTGTACCATGTTCATATTTATCTGTTTGGTGACTCGCATGACCAGTTACAATTGTATGCTGGGGCAGGCGAAATTGGGGAACGGATGGTTCGTGAGGTTCGGCGGATTAATTTCAACGCTGAACACAGTTTGGTAGCGCGGGCGGCACGTTCCCAAGAAGTTGTGCTTTCCAACGATGTGACCGTTGATCCCTATTTCATGCCGCACCCACTTTTGCTGGGAACACGCGCTGAAATGGCGATCCCACTCGTAGTCGGTAATGATGTACTTGGCGTGCTAGATGTTCAAGCCAATAAAGCTAATGCTTTCGCACCGGAAGATGTCAACGTACTTTCAACCCTCGCGCGGCAAGTCGCGGTTGCGGTCCAGAACGCGCTAGCTTATCAACAACAACAACTCGTTGCTAATCGGCTCGCCACGGTGGCTGAAGTGAGTGCGGCGGCATCTACACAGTTAAATCTTGATGAATTGCTACCCCGTATCTGTGACCTCACCAAAGAAAACTTCGATTTGTACCATGTTCATGTGTACTTGTTGGATGATCCCCAAACATTACTCCTATCTGCTGGGGCGGGTGAAGTCGGGAAACAAATGGTCGCGCAACATCGGACCATTAGCTTCAATGCTGAGCACAGTTTGGTAGCACGGGCGGCCCGTTCGCATGAGGTTGTGCTTTCCAACGATGTGACGGTTAATCCTCACTTCTTACCTCACCCATTACTGCTCGGTACACGGGCTGAAATGGCCGTACCACTCCTAGTTGGTGATGAAGTAATTGGGGTCCTTGATGTGCAAGCTGATGCGATCAACTATTTCACGGATCAAGATGTGCAGGTGATGGCCACGTTGGCTGGACAAGCCGCCATTGCGGTGCAAAATGCACGGGCTTACCAATATCAACTTGAAGTTGCTGAAGAACTCCGTGAAGTTGACCGCCTGAAATCTGAATTCTTGGCAAATATGAGTCATGAATTACGCACCCCGCTCAATTCAATTATCGGTTATTCCGAAGTGTTGCTCGATGGAATTGACGGTGAGTTGACCGAAGATGCGCAGATGGACGTTGAAGATATCTATCAAAGCGGTAAACATCTGCTGGCTCTGATTAATGATATTCTCGACTTGGCTAAGATTGAAGCGGGCCAAATGAAGATGGATCGTACGGACCTTGAAGTCTCTAATATCATGGAAGGTATTATCCACTCTTCGCAAGTGATGGTGAAGAATAAGTCTGTTGAGATGACATTATCTATCGATGAGCAACTAGGTGATGTCCACATTTATGCAGATGTCATTCGTATCCGGCAAATTATGAATAATCTTCTGAGTAATGCGGCTAAGTTTACTGAAGCGGGGCATATTGCAGTTACTGTAGCTCCCTATGAAGATAATATGCTCATTGTCCGTGTTGAAGATACGGGCATCGGTATGAGCAAAGAAGGTTTGGGATTAATCTTTGAACGCTTTAGTCAGGTCGATGGTTCCTCAACACGTCGTGCCGGCGGCACGGGTCTTGGTTTGACCATTACCCGCCAATTAATTGCAATGCACGGTGGCGAAATATTTGTTGAGAGTGAAGAAGGGGTCGGTTCAACCTTTAGTTACACTCTACCGATCTATCAACCTGAAAAGCTACAAGCGTAATTAAAGAGGAGATATCCGCAGGATGTCAACCTATTTAAACCATTATGAATGCTTACAATGTGCTACTCAACTTGGGGCAGAACAGCCCCAAGTTTGTACGGCATGTGGATCAGAATGGCATAAGGCAGTTTATGATTACGAACAGATCAGCCAGATATGGTCGAAAGAACTCGCCACGCGTTCGGGTGATTTATGGCGTTATCATGAATTATTGCCTGTGGAATTTGATCCTAAAATCAGCATGCATGAGGGTATGACACCTTTATATCGTCTTAATTTCCATGATGAATATCCCAATATTTACGTCAAAGATGAGCGACGCAATCCGACAAGCTCATTTAAAGCTAGGCAAGCCGCCCTCGCTGTAACAGAAATGCGTCAAAAAGGAATTACAGCGTGTGCCATTGCCTCAACAGGGAATTCAGGGATTGCCTATTCCGCCTATTGTGCGCGAGCAGGCATTAAATTGTGGCTCTTTGTCAGTAGTCGTGTGCCCCAAGAAAAAATGCGTGAAGCCGCGCTTTATGGTGCAGAAGTCGTCAAGGTTTCGGGCGATTATGATGAAGCTAAACGGGTTGCCCATGAATTTGCCAAATTCCGCGATATTTACTACGAACGCGGCGCACGGTCTATCGCTAGTCGGGCCAGCATGAAAACACTGGCTTATGAAATTGCTGAACAACTCCATTTGCAAAGTCATCCTACCGAACCCGGTAAATTTGTGAGTCCAGACTGGTATATCCAAGCTGTTAGTGGCGGCATTGGCGTTATCGGGACCTGGCAAGGTTTCACGGAGTTATTCGCGATGGGATTGATCGACAAAATGCCACGTCTTGGTATTGTGCAGGTCAAAGGTTGCGCGCCGATGGTTCAGGCCTTTGAGAAAAAGCAATCTACCGCTGAACCGATTGTGCCATCAACACTAATCACGGTCCTTTCAACCGGTAATCCGGGTTATGGGTATACCTATTTGTATGAGGCTGTTACCAGTAATGGTGGCACCATGATTAGTGTTGAAGATGGTGAAGCCTTTCATGCCCTCCGTACCATTGCACGACGGACGGGATTATCTATCGAACCTGCCACGGCTGTTGCATTTGCTGGCCTCGAAAAACTGGTCAGTAATGGCACGATTAAGCCGGATGAAACTGTCGTTGTGAATTGCTCCGGGCACACGATGCCCGTTGAAAGTTATATTCTGGATACCCAATACTTACTTGAATTGGAAATCCAAAAAGTTCAGTCCAGTGAGACGGGCAAAACCAGTGAAAGTTTAGATCCTGAATTAACAAGCGCTTTTGCTAGCCTTCATGAACAAATTACGTCTATACTGATAGTAGATGACAATGCAAGTGATCGCCGTTTGATTAAGCGACTACTTCAGAAACAAAAGAAATATCGCATTTATGAGGCTAACGATGGCGATGAGGGATTTGACATGGCATTGGAATTTCACCCAGATCTCATTGTCACGGACTTAACTATGCCGCGGCTCGATGGATTTGGCCTAATCCAAAAACTGAAAAATAATCCAATTACAGTTGATACACCTATCGTGGTCATTTCAGCAAAATCATTATCTGCTGAAGATAGAGCCACACTGCGCCAGTTATCTGATTCAGTGTGGACCAAGGGAAATTTCAATACGCGCCAATTAACTGATCATGTTGTTGAAGTGCTTGGTGGTTCGCCGATTGAAATTATTCACCAAAAGGCTGTTAAACCTGCTTCTCAGACCACCTCGCCTGAGAAGCATCCGAAACATACTGTCTTAGTGATTGATGATGATGCCAAACATCGCCGTCTTGTGCGCCGTTTGTTAGAAACAAATGAAGTTTATCGTGTTATCGAAGCCGCAACAGGCCAAGCCGGGCTCGACCTTATCGCTCAAGATAAGCCTGACTTAGTGATTCTAGACTTGCTTATGCCGGATATTGATGGCTTCAAAATTTTGGAACAATTACAAACGGATGCCGATCTCTGTGATATTCCGATTATTGTTGCATCAGCCAAAGATTTGACAGAAGAAGACCGTCGAAATCTCCGGGATAGAATCCGCTCACTTGTCCGTAAAGCTAATCTTGATCGGAAACAATTCTTGGCAATGGTTAATCAAGCCTTAGACGTAGAGTAAAAGTAAACAAGGAAATGGTTTAGTGATGAGCCAAACAATTCTGTATGTTGAAGATAATCCGCGCAATATGCGGTTAGTCCGCAAACTTTTGCAACATGCTGGTTATGCCGTCTTAGAAGCTGAAGATGGCGAAACAGGTATTAAAGTTGCGGAAGAAGAACTTCCTGATCTTATTTTGATGGATGTGAACTTACCCGATATTGATGGCTTAACAGCTACGGGTCGCTTGAAAACAATCAGTAAAACTGAGGCTATTCCGGTCATTGCTCTGACAGCGAATGCGATGTTAGGGGACCGGGAGCGGTGTTTGGCCGCTGGTTGTGCAGATTATATTCCTAAACCGATCTCCAAAAATGTCTTACTTGATACTGTCGAAAAGACCTTGAGCAATATCCAAAATGGGCAAGCCAGTTAATCTGGTAAGTCCTGCGAGAATTCAAATTTTAGCATCAAGGGTAAATATCAAAAGGAGCTTAACCCATGTTAACCAACACAATCAGTAAGTATACGGGCCTGGATCCCAATGAAGTTGAACGTTTGCTTGGCATGTCTGCTAAAGATATCTTTGCTGACCCGACCTTTCAAGACATGGTGGACAAGCTTGATAAGAAACTTTTGGAAAACACTGTAATTAACGCACGTGAAGCCTATCGCGGTAAAGTTGAAGAATTCTCGGCCCGCCTTGAAAGTAAATACAAGTTACAAAATCCCACAATGTCCGCGTTTACTTTGGCAAATTGGCTGGTTGGCTTCTTATACTCACCCGATAACCTTATTGATCTTTTAGATCGACATGAACGGGTTCCCAAGGAAGCATTGGCAGATGGGTTGCCTGAAATTCTTGATATGTTAAGTGCAATGGATGAAGGTCGCGACGAATGGCAACACGCCATGGCCTTATTATCAATGCCATTGATTGCCGGCTAACGTCTAGTCACTGCTACAAGATTTAAATTAACCAAGGGGAGGGTTAGCATCCTCCCTTATTATTGCTTATTAGACCTTGTTGATTTTATACGGAAACCGAGAATAGGATAATTTTAATGAGCACGATACTTATCATTGAAGATAATCCTCAAAGCGCACGCCTCGCGGAAAAATTGCTTAAACGGGGAGGTCATACTGTTGCGGTTGCTGATACAGGCGAACAAGGTTTTATTAAAGCCAGTCAATCACCGCCAGATTTAATTCTTATTGACCTCGGTTTACCCGATGTCGATGGGCAAACGATTATTGGTATTATGCGTCAACAACCACAATTATCTGAGATTCCGCTAATTGCATTTACTGCGTGGCCCAGCGAAACAGCCACTGAAATGGCCAAAGCCTATGGTTGTACAGGTGTCATCATTAAACCCATTGATACCAAAGCTTTTGCCCAACAGGTCGAAAATTTTATTCAACAAAAAGACGTATCAGATTCAAAGGAAACAGTAGCCGAATCTTCTGAATCCGTTCCAAAACCGGACGACGAAGTTTCTTCTTTATAGGAATAATCAAGACCAGAACACCTTATGGATAAACCAGTTGAAGTTATAACGGCAGATAAGTTTAATGTTCAAGAACTTGTCGATATATATAATCAAACACGGGTTGATTATATTGTTCCTATGCCAATGAATGCCCGTCGTTTACAGGATTATATCAATTTCTACGATGTCAATTTAGAAGCATCAGTGGTTACGGAAATCGATGACCATATTGTCAATGGCATCAGTATGCTCGGCATCCGGCAAGATCGTTCATGGATAACGCGGTTAGGAGTCATTCCCATCCGCCGCCGGAGTGGAACGGGACAAGTCATTATGAACCAGCATATTGAAGAATCAGAGCGGCGCAATATCAAACGGATGCAACTTGAAGTCATCAAAAATAATACGCCTGCTCACCGACTTTTTTTAAAAAACGGCTTTGAAGAAACGCGCGAACTGCTCGTCATTCGGCGTCCCCCTAGCGAAGTTGATACAACCGGGTTGCCTATTGATAAGCAAACCAAGATGCGGCCACTCCAGAAAGATGAAATAGCCCACTTTCTGCATTCTGGTGATTTTAGCGATTCCGCTTGGACAGAGGAACCCGCTTCGTTAATCAATACCAATTCATTGCAAGGGATTTGCCTCGAATTCACCGACGGAACCTGCGGGAAAATAGTTTATCAACATGACTTCTTCCAACTCTCTCACCTCAAAATGTCCCCTGAAGCTCATGAAAATCACGACCTGGCCGTCAATCTCTTATATGCCTTGCATCAACAGCAACCGACCGCCGATGTAAAAGTCGAAAACGTACCCACTTTAGATCCGATCTGGCAGGCCTATCAAGCGTTGGGCTATGTTGTAAGTTTTCGTCGCATTGAAATGTATCGTCAGGTATAACTTTATTGTCTTTGATTATATAAAAGGGTGGTGGCCATTATGAATATTGACGTAAGCTGGGACAATCCACAAAAATCAGCTATTCGTTGGAGTTTCCCCGGAGACTGGAACTGGGAAGATTTTGCTTATGCGTGGCAACAATCGCAAAAATTATTGCCCGATGGCGATATTATTGCCGATTTTTCTGAAACGAACCACATGCCGGCAGATGACCCTAGTCAAAATTTAGTGGATAGTACCTTGCTGAGTTATATTGATACCGATAGTCTGATTATTCTATCCGGCTGTAATGAAGATCTGCACAATGTCATTCTCAAATGGATCGATAATCAGCCAATGTTGCGCCAAATCATTGCTTTTGTGGAAACGCTCGACGAAGGGCGGTTAATCTTAGATTACACCCGCGATGAAGCGATGTTAACTGATCATCCTGAATATACTATTCAATGGCAAGTCCTCGATCAGGTTATTTATATCGAGTTTTCCTCGAATTTGTCATTAGAAGTCCTTACCGAATTCAATCAGGAAATCATAACGATGCTGGATAGTGTCGATGGGCAAGTTTGCATTATTTGGGATTTTGCCACTTTAGAATTGATACGAGGAAATGTGCTGGCGATTCGGGAAAAACTCAATTTTATTAATCATCCTAATCTCACATGGCTGATTATCTTAAGTGCGAACTCAGTCATTAAGTTCTCGATTCAACTCCTTTCCCAGTTGAGTTCAATTTCACCGCTCTATCATCGCACCTTAGAAGAAGCGCTAGATTTCTTACTCCATATTGGTTTCCTTGAAGAATAAATGGAGAGGGCGGTAACACATGTACGATAAATTTCTTCCCAAATTTCAACCTCTTCAGCAACAAATGGCGTGGCGCTTGGGCACACTGGTTGAAATTGAGACACCTACCTCGAATAAAGATGCGGTTGATGTGCTAGGCCGTGAACTCGCCCAATGGGCCGAAGATAATGGGGCAGAAGTTATCATTCATAAGCAGGGGTTGGTGGGTGATTTTGTCGAGTGTCGCTGGCACCATGATTTGCCTGAAAAACCAATTCTTTTGTGTTGCCATATGGACACCGTTCATCCGCTTGGTAGCGTCGATAAACGCCCTACTCAGATTGAAGGAGACATTTTGTATGGGGTAGGGTCGTATGATATGAAGGGCGGCATTGCTGTTTTGCAAACGGTGATTGAGCTCCTGCATGCAGAAGGTGAATTTCCGG
>JBNLCD010000204.1:0-8972 GCA_050303635.1 Anaerolineae bacterium | reverse complement strand
GTTCATTTTTTATAGTGCTCCTCTTAGTTCCAAATCTTGCGGAAGAAATAGGCTAAGGCATAGGCGCTACCAAAAACAGCGATGACGAATGCCCAGCTTCCGACAGATAGCGTTGCGCCCCCGGACAATCCTTGACCGGACGTACAACCACGGGCCAGCCGTGCCCCATAACCCATGAAACCGCCGCCGATAAAGGCAAAAATCCAGCGGGCGCGTGGGGTGATTTGCGGACCGTGTTCCGTGACAAATCTCAGACGACCATTAAAGAAACCTGAGACAAAACCACCTGCCACCACACCGATAGTTAAGAAAACAATCCAACTATCCAGCGGATTGCGGTCACCACCTGCGAGGGCCAATAAATACGGTGTCCGGTCAATATGATCGGGCATCACGGCATCTTGGAGAACAACCAGCAGGCGGTTCAAACCACCAGAGGCACCCAGACCACTACCTGTGATAAAGAATGCTAAAAAGAGAACAATACCTAATAGAATCCCACCTAAATAAGGATTTACGTATTCCCGTGTTTTGCGCTGAAGCCCTATCTTCAATTTGGCTTGCGGTTGCGCATTTGGTTTAGCCGATGTTGCGACTGTCATTTGTAGAAAATCTCCTCTATGTTGCGATTTCCACCCCTCACTACCCCTCCCCAAACATGGGGAGGGAATAGAGTTTCAGGTGTTCAAGTCTCCCCCATGCAATGGGGGAGATGTCGCGTCAGCGACAGAGGGGTGTTAAATCGCTATCAACACATTAATCTTCGTTATCAACTGAATCTGCTTCGTTAGAAGTCCCCTCATCAGTTGCATGATCTTCATGAACTTCAAGTTCATCCCAACCGACAACCATCGCGCGGATACCTGCCAAAGCAGTATGGCCCGTGGTCGTCATGTACACATGTACGATAATGAAGGATGCAAATATCCAGGCAACTAAGGAGTGAATGGGGCCTAAATAGGTCAAGCCACCAATTGGATCTGTGATTTCTGGATAAGATTGAGCACCCCACATCAACGCCCCGGTAATCACTTGAGCGGGTAGAATGATGTTTAAGATGGCCAGATACGTTAATTGCTGGATTGGATTAAGCTTCCGTTGCGGATTCTTATCAAATGGATGAGGATCGCCCCGGAAAATACCGCGTAAGTAGAACCATGCTTGTTGATAGGCTTGATAGAAGAAGCCGCGTGGTTGCGGTAGATATTGCCAGATGTCTCCACTCACAATGTGATAGAAAGCCGCGAGGAAAGCATTGATAACCAGGATCGCCGCCAAAATATTGTGAACTTGGACGACATAGGCAAAATGGAACATTCCGAAGAGGTCAGGTTTATGGATAATCAAACCAGTAAAGAGCAAGCTCAAGATAACAACGGTTTGAATCCAGTGCCATTGCCGTTCGTACAAGGTGTACATGTAGACTTTCTTGGTGTGCGCTTCATGGACAGGACGCTTACGGGCGGACAGATAACGCATGGTGCTGTGTCCAGTAACCCCAAAGATCGTGCCGACAAAGAACAGAATACCAATCCAGTCCACAAATGGGACGCGGTTATGACCGAGTACGTACAAACTGATATTTTCGGTATTCGCCTTCGGTTCATAATACAGCTTGCCATCTTCAGTCACGAAATCGCCACTAATCAGCGCGGCATTCCGTGCTTGGAATTCAGGCGTAACATCCCCCGGCATCCGATTCGACAGCAAGAAATCTTGGGTCACGCGTGATTCTTCGCTGTGACATTCTTGACAATCTTTAATAGCGTAGTCGGCGTGGGTGACATTGTGATTGATATTGTAAGGTAATACTTCAGCCGAAATCCGCGGATTGTCTAAGCCTAAAGCTTCGAGCCGTTCCTTAACCAGATTTTCTTTGGCGTCGTTATCAATGACTAATTCATCTGTACTGAGTTCGCCGTTGTTATCCGCATCGAAGGCACTCAAAATATCAGCTTGATATGCGCCATCCACGAGGAAGGCATCTTGCAAATAAGCTTCCGGAACTGGCCGGGCGGGATCGCCATAAATCCAGTACCAGGCACTGACTAGGTTATGCGGAGCCAGTGAAACGCTACCATCTGCATTTTCGCGTGGGAGCAAAACAGGTTCAAACCCGACAATCAATGCGTTGCTATCGTCGCTGGTTTGATCTTCAACACCCCGACATTCCTTAACGGGTGTGCCGTCGCTCTGGAGAACTGTCCAGTCGATCGCTTGGAGGGCCGGACCGTACATCTTCGGAACATGGCAAGATTCGCAAGCTAAAGCCGCATCGTGCCGTTCCGCATAAGGCAACCAGTCATCATGGGTATTTTCCATATCATGACAGGATTCACAGGTACGCATCGTCATCGCCGTATCCGGTGAAACTACATTTGGGCCTGTTGCAAAATCGTGAACCGGACGTTGCAAATAGTCACCGATATCGAGACGGCGTGGGTCAAATACTAAATGTTCAGGACGACTATCTTCGTCTTCTTGATAATATACGGGATTATTGAGGGCATAGTGACAATTCACGCATTCCAAAACGCGTTCGGCATGAATATCGAATGAGCGCGCCAAATCTGCTTTGCCTTCGATATTGGAACCGGAATTGGAAATCTTTTGCGGGGACATAACTTGCCCGGTGGTGAGGGTAACCCAATCTTCATCATCACAGGTTGCATCAAGTACCAATGGGTCTTGCGCGTCCGTGTGAACTAAACCATGACATTGCCCACAATTTTCACGGGTCGGATCTTGGACACCCAAATAAGTGTTCATAACTTCGCCGTCTTCATTGAAGGCTTCCGTGTTCCATGTCCAGCCGTCTTCACCTTGGCTAACTACACCGGTATCTACTAACGTTGCGGTATTAGCCCAAGCAAAGTCGCCACCCGCAATAGTTTCAATCCGGGTCGCATTGCCGGGGTCGGTGAGATGACAGAGGAAACAGTTCATTTCGATAGTGCCTGATTCTGACCAATTCCAAGTCTCGGTTTCACCGTCGGCATTGGTAAAGGTTGTTTGGGGACTATCCAACGTCATATCGAGTTCATTTAGAGGTGTACCGTCGCGGCTATACATTGCCGGACCACCACCTGCATGGCGGGTTCCGAATGTTTCAATCCACTCTGCGGTAGTCATGTCAACAATGTCATCACCTGCTGGTGAAAGATACCGATATGTAATGGGATTCCATTGGCCAAAATAGCCGGTGCTATAATCCCATTCACGACCCCCGTCTACATCCCCCGGTTCAGTTAAATTTTCCAGCCCAACATCGGCATGGAAACTGTGCCCGACAATGAAATCGGCATCATGACACGCGCCACACGTTTGCATCGTTGAAACCGGTGCACCGGATTCCAGAACATTCACGCCATCCACGTCCAACAAAGGGAACAATGGATGCATCGGTGAACCTTGCGGTTTCCGGTCATCTTGTGCTTGCGCCGAACCCTGTGCGCTGAGCACGGATACTAGGATCAAACTGCCTAATATAACCAGTGCGCCAACCCAGAGATAACGACGCTTGTTCGCTGTCTGCTTTAAAAAGTTTTGTATCATCAGTTAAACGTCTTTTCCTGTACTGAGAAAAACATTAATCACGACCGCCCCAATTCATGGGATCACCGGGATAACCAAGGGCTTGCCAGTCCATCCGGCTACCTTCGCCGTGACAGTCTGAACATTGCAAGGCATCGCTACTCGGTGCCACCATGTGGGTTTGTGGCCAGTACATATCTGTGCGCGTCCAGTCATATTCACCGCTATAGGGTAGACCTGCGGCCTCAGAACCTAATTCAAAAGCTTGATCCCAATCAAAATCAGTCCAATAACCGCCTTCACCGACTGTCTTCGGTTGAAGCAAAATATTGTAGACAGGATCGTAAGGTTGAATGGCGCGGTGAATCTTGAAGGGCCAAATTCGTGAATCTGGATCGTCAATACTACCTTGTGGGGTATTGATATTGGTGACTTGTGTCGGATCAATCGGATCCCCGTTGATATAACGTGTGGCTACACCGTTATACCAAGTGTATTCCGGCACGATATTATCTTCGTAGACAAAAGCCCCTTTAATCTTGAGATAGACATAGTGGTCTTCTTCAATATCGTCACGCCCCGCTTGTGACCAGTCCCAGGTGACCTTGGTCGGTTCCTCGCGGGCTGTCGTGGGGATATGACAGGTTTGGCAAGCGACGGTATCAACATGGGCGGTAATGCGATCATCTTCGTGCAAATCGGTGCTGTGACAATCTGTACACTGAACTTGATTGGCATCATCGAGACTGACTGAAATTGACCGTCCCGCAATGCTGTGATCACTGGTCCGGTGACAATCAATACATTCGAAGTCCAGCTTACCCATATGGACATCCAGACTTTCGGACGGGAAATACAGCGTTTCATCGAGATCGCCGTGTTTCACGCCATCACCACCGCCACCGTTAAAGTGACAGCCACCGCAGTTTTCACGGGTTGGCGAACCAACACTCTGTGCAACCAGTTCAAGATCAACACCTTCGGCGGGCAAACCAGCCGAAGCTTTTACATATAGTCCACTTTGGTCATGACAGACCAAACAATCAACGTTCTCTTCATTCGTAAAATCAAAATCGGCACTATCCCAACCATAACCGGCATGACAACGCGTACAGCCTTGCCAGTTACCTTGGATGCCAATACAGAAGTTGTTCAAGCTATTGGCTTTACCTACTGAAACCAACTCATCGCGCCCTTCAACTTCGATGGGTTCGCTGAGCCATGTCCAGTGCGAAGTTGCCATCACATCATGGGCGGCATCTTCATGGCACTCTAAACAAGCGAGGGTAACATCACTGCCTGTTTCAAAAGGACCTTGTAAGAGACTGGAATGGTCAACATGCTGACGTTCTTCTGGCACGTTGTCCCACGGATCACTCGCTTGCTGTTCGTCGTCGGTCACAAATAGAACGACGGGGACAATAATGATGAGGCCCGTGAGAATGATGCCAGCTACCCAAGCATACTTAAAATTTCTCATCTGCTATAAATATTCCTCAATCAACACACGTTAAAAAAGATTCCTACTAACCTCTATTTTCAACTATTCAACAAATTTGTTGAGTATCATTTATCACCTTTAACTTGTGCAATTCTTCACATTCGCAAAATGATAATTAGCAAAACGGGGAAATAGCCTTTATAGACTTACTTAAATGCCTATCCTATGAAACTTATTTAAGCGCGTTACGTATTCAATAATTAATTAACACTTCCTTGAATCCGCTAGATAAGGGGGAATCAAGGAAAATGACAAATGTCATATCATGAGGACTATTTAGGAGAATAATTTATGACGCACTATATAATCACCCAAACCACTGATGAATCAACCATTATGGGCTTGATGCAAAATGTTCAAGCAACAATGGCTCCAACGGATTTTCAGCCATTAGGTGCAACCATTTATGATGACAATCAGGAGCTAATTGCCGGCGTTTACGGTTTCTTGAGTCCGCACTGGTTATATGTTGATACGTTGTGGGTGGCTGAAAACTGTCGGGGGCAAAAATGGGGACAACGCTTGATGGTTGCGCTTGAACAATCAGCCCTCCAACAAAATATTAAGCAAGCTTTTCTGGGAACAGCCGACTTTCAAGCCAGAGGATTTTATGAAAAACTTGGTTATGACGTGGTGGCAACCTATCAACAATTTGGCGATCATTCCAATTTCATCATGACCAAACAACTCGATTTAGTAACCAGTCCGGCTGAAGCTTTTGAAATCCAAATTCCCATTGCTGACGAAGAAGTTGAAGCTGTGCAAGCTAAACTTCACGCATTTAATACTGCGCATATGGGCGAATTCACACCCCAACCGGTCTTTTTGGTTGCGCATGATGCAGACCAAAATTTAGTTGGCGGTCTCCAAGCCGTGCTCTTGCCTTATGATATGCAAATTGGGGCGGTCTGGCTGGCCGAAGATCATCCATCTAATTTGCTGAATGATTTACTTCAAGAGGTTGAAACTATCGCCCAACAACAAGACATTCATCATTTGATATATCGCTCTGATAATCCGAGTTTAGTGAAACAATTTGAAGAACATCAGTTTATTGCAACCGGTGCGATTGCCCAATTTCCGAATGAGACTCCCACCGTAATTTTCGAGAAACATCTAAGTTCATAAATAGCGCTCGCGCGTTCTCAAAAAATCAGGACCAGGCCACTGTTATCCATCCCGTGATTTGGTCCTGACGGCAAATTTGCAGAATAACTAGTCTATTGTGCGTCCTGTTTCTGCACAAAATACGCCACGATCAACTTCAATGCATCGCGCACTAACTCTGTATCCACATTCCCCATGTGATCATCCTTGGAATGAATATAACGACTCATGTTAAGGAGCCAATTCGTTTGACAGCCACCATAGAGCATATAGGACGCAAAATCGGAACCCGGATACAAAAAATTCTTACCGACAATTTCGATACCTAGGGCGTCGGCAATGGTCACAATCTCTTCATTAAAAATCGGTTCCATATGGGCGTTGCGCAGTAAGGATATTTTCTTGATATAAGCGAGCGGTTTCTTCTCGCCAATCATATCCACCGTAATCACCCGCATTTTGGAATTATCGATATCTCGCTGAATATAATCATAGGATGAGCCCACCCAACCCACTTCTTCCGAACCAAAGAAGCCGAAGATAAATTTTGTATCCGCTTGGGGATTTTCTTTGAGAAATTTGGCCAATTCCAGCAAAATAGCCACGCCTGTCCCATCATCAATCACCCCATGCGATTCGTTACTCCGCAGACTACGACCCACCGCGAGGACACCTTGCAACACGGCTAAAATCAGCGCAAAAATCACCACCAACGTGAAATAATCATCCAGAAAATTATTTCCACTCAATAGATTGCTAAGATACAGCACGCTCAAAATCAGAAAACCAAAGAACCATCCCAGCATCGCCACGGTTGAGAGTTGACGCGGCATCTTTACTGAAATCGAGTCAAAGTGGGCGGTAAACAGAATATACTGGGCGGCCTCATCTTCACCAATCTCCGCCATAACATTCCGACTCGTAATGACTTCATCCAGTTTGAGCGTACCTGCTTGGTTTTCGGCTTCCCGTTTTTTCAGATCAGCGACGCGCTTCTTGAAAAAATAGCGAAGCACGGGGCCCATATTAAATAGCATCCCGATAAAAAGTAGAGGTAAAGCCAGCACAATCAACGCAACCAGCCAATTCTGATCCCAATAATGAATATTCACTAAACCCAATATCAACCAGATGAAAAATACCAACGGACGAATGATTTTAGAACGAAGTTTCGGCTTCGAATAATGAAATTCCGTCAACGTCGGACGATAACCGAGGCCTTCCAAGGTATCTTTAATATACTGGGCCGCTTTAATTTCCCCATCAGTTCCCGCGCGGCGTGGAAAACTTAAATTTTCGAGATGCTGAATAGGATTCAAATTTTCAAAAATAGCGTCTGTCTTTTGCTTTAAATCAGCGACGATCTCCATGTTGCTTTTCTCTCCCAATAGTGTTATCACAAGCCAACTTAGGCCGTATTATCCCCAAATCTGCAATATTTTCCCACTTTCCGTTCCCCATGAATGCCATCGGCACTAAAAGTCAGATGGTACCCAGCGACTCAATAAAACTCATTTTATTGAGGGAAAAGTGCGAAAATACTGCTCTAATCTAATTCCCGTTTTACTATCTGTCAGAGACTGGCTATAATTCTAAATATAAATGTGTATTTTATTATTGCTAACTCGAAGTTAAAGGGACTAAAACATGGCTGATAACCCCATTGATAAGAAAATTGGTTCTGCATGGAAATCACATCGCCAAGGATTTCAGGACCAAGCAATTCTTGAATTTCGTGAAGTATTGCACCAAGACCCCAACCATTTGGATGCACTCTATGGTTTAGGCCTCGCCCAAAAAGCCGCTGGCAACAAAGATGATGCGCTTGAAACCTTCACTAAACTCAATCAGTTGCTAGAAGAAATTATGGAAGAACAAGACGACTTACCCTATGAAGAACGTGAAGAGCGCTATGTCATGATTTCCCATATGGTCCGTCAACAACTGGATTCACTCTAAAACTCTGTAAAGGTATGTATGACCTTAAGTAAACGCGAACGCTTAGAAAAAACGATCGCTGGTGAAGCAACTGACCGTGTGCCAGTTGCTTTATGGCGACATTGGCCCGGTGATGACCAACGCCCAATGGATTTAGTGCAAGCGTGTCTGGATTTTCAAAAGCGCTGGGATTTCGATTTTATCAAAATTACGCCGGCCAGCAGTTACGCACTCATCGATTACGGTGTGCAAGATAGATGGGAAGGCAATGTCGAAGGTACTCGTCTGAATACTCGGCGAGCCGTCGAAACTTCATTGGATTGGACCAAATTGCGCCAGCTTGATCCGCGTAAAGGTGGCTTAGGCCAGCAGGTGCAAACCGTCGAACTCATGAGTGACGCCATTAAAGGCGATGTGCCCTTTATTCAGACGGTTTTCAGTCCATTGGCTCAAGCCAAAAATATCGCTGGTGAAGCGACCATGATTGAACACATGCGCACTGCGCCGGATCGCTTTAAAGAAGGTCTTGAAACCATCACGGACAATATTTTGCGCTTTTTGGATGCCATGCGCAAAACGAATCTGGCCGGCATTTTTTATGCGGTGCAACATGCGTCCTATAGCCGTTTAAGTCGCGCCGAATATGCCGAATTTGGCCGTCCGTATGATTTGCAAATCTTGAATGCCTTGCAATCGCACTGGTGGTTTAATATGATGCATCTACATGGGGATACGCCCATGTTTGATCTGGTCAGTGATTATCCGGTGCAAGCCATTAATTGGCACGATCAGGAAACCGCCCCCGATTTAGCGACTGGTAAAGCGCAATTTAACGGGGCTGTGTGTGGGGGCATTGGTCGTTGGGAAGCCTATCACCAAACGCCGCTCATGC